>NZ_CAMVPN010000009.1 GCF_947169325.1 uncultured Methanobrevibacter sp.
ATGGTGATTTGAGTCCTTATAGGTTTCTTTTCCTTGCTTTAAGATTTTATCGACAAAATCCAAATAACATTGATTGATAGTTAACATAAAAAAACTCCGTTTCTAAATTAGTTAAAAATATGTTTTGTAAAGTATTTAATATTATCAATTTTAATAGAAATTTGGTTTTGTTAGTTACCTCACCTATATTTAGCCATTTTAATTTATTGTTTTCAAGACCGCTTTTTAAAATATTGATGTTAGCTATTAGTATTTTGATTATTTTTGAGTAACATTTCATTTAATTATACTTCTATTTGATTATTCGATAGGTAATTTCGAAGTCAGATGTGGGATGGGATTTTCATTGCAAATTGCTCCCACACGGTAAAATTGTTGTGAGTGTGTAAAATTGTCGTCACATTGTAAAATTGTTGTGAGCGTGTAAAATTGCTTTGGAATGATAATTATTATTTTAATTCTTATTTTAGAAATTTTCAGATAAGTATTTATAATTTAAGTCAAATATTACATTAACATTGGTGATTTGATGATTTTCAGGACATTTGAAGAATATGATAAAGAGTTGAAAGAAATTGAATCTACATTGGATTCAATGGAGAAACGATTGGATGAAGAACCATATAGTTCAATTAGGAAAGGAAATTATCGTGGTTTTCAAGAGTTATACAAAATATTTCGTCAAGATAGGGATGATTTTCTTGAAATGTTGCATGAAAATGTGGTTTTACACCTTTGCAAAGGGGAGGTAAAGTGCCATAATATTTCTTTATTAGTTTTTAGGTGTTTATTTGATAATTTTATTGATTTGATAATTTTCATTTCTGATTTTGTTAAAAAGGAATTGGAGTATGTTGGTGAATATCATGATTTGATGTTGAAAGATTTTTGCAAAGAATCTATTCAAATTGTCTTTTCTATGGATACTGATATAAGTGAGTTAATGGAAGTTTATCTTAATCATGAGGTTTTCAGCAGACTGCTTGACTTGATTGACTGTGATGTTGAAGATTTGGAAAAACAAAAAGAGGTTATAGGAACAGACAGCATGTCTGCCTATAAAAAATTCTTAAAAATCATCATTGATAATGAATTGGATTTCACTCTTGAAAACAAATCCCGCAAAGTTGGATTGACATGCAAAGAAGCAAGAAAAATATATGATAAACTTTAGATGTAGTTCATCAGTAAATCAAACAGCTCTTTTGCCTTGTCAGTTGAATCCTGTTCGGTAATGTCTTCAGGTATTTCGTATACGAATGTAGGATAACCCGCTTGTGCAATAGGTTTGGATACCAATACTGCTGAAGTTGACTTGTAGGTTTCCCCTCCTGTTACAGGATAGTAATTGAAATCACTTGTTTCATTTATCTTTTCGGCTATTTCAACTGATGCGTTGTCCATCTCAGGTGTTGCAAGGTAGAATCCCTGGCCGTACTCCGGAATGTGGGAGTGGCTTATGATTACGCAATTCGCATCTGATTTTGTAACGTCGGGATTTACATAGTCATGAACAAGGCCTTCACCATGTGCCCTTCCGTTTTCATAATCCTGAGGGTCTTTTGTCACGTTGACCTGATAATGTATTATTTTCGCATCGCTGTGTGCATCCGCCCATTCCTTTGCAGCCTTGATTTCAGGATCAATTGATAAAGGCTCCCTTGGATGGATTCCAGTAATTAAAGCTATTGTCTTGTTTGCGCTTGGATTTCCATAAATGAACTTTTCAACGGTTCCATTTTCAGTATCTCCCAATACTGTGGACTGTGCTGTTTGCTTTGTTACATTATTTCCCATGAAATATAGTCCTGCAAGAATCAGCAAACAGACAACTATTAGAATAATTTTAGTTTTCTTTTGCAAATTTTTCACCTTGGATTGATATTTATAGAAGTTAATTTTTATACTTTTTCCACAGTTCAGTTTGAAGAACGCTCTTTTCGCTTATCTCTTCCAGCTTCAAAAACAGTTTCCATGGCATTGACAGTGTAAGGTACTCGCTAGGTATGAAGTGCTTCATCTTGTACTTGCCTGCAAAGTCAACAGGACCCAGTATAGGTTTTGGGTCATCGCTTTCTGCCTGTTGGAATGTGAAGTTTCCGATGGCTTGACACGCTGAAGCCTGCGGTGTCAAAACATATGAATCCCTTGTTCTGAAGCTTGAGTTTATCTGAATCAGTGCTGTCAGCTCAACTGCATTGACGGTGAAGATTACTGATTCGGGAGTCTCTTCCTCTTCAAGGTTCTCCATTCCTTTGAAAACAACATAATCCTCGCTGTCATATATCGGACGGCTTTTGATGTTTTCCTTTGCGGTTTTAAAATCCGTAAATATTCTCTCACCTTCCTTGAACATTTTACGGGTATTTTTTTTGAAATATTCCAGTTTCTTTTCGTATTCTTCCCTGTCCGGTGCCGATTCGACTCCGCATGAGAGAAACGTTGCTTGGAAATCCAATGCTTCCTCATCTTTGAATCCTGTTCCCCAGCCGAAACCTGAAGATATTCCTCCGCAGGTGATGTTTTCACGTCCAAAGCAGGTCGTTTCTCTTTTGGCGATTGTCCGTGCAACAAATGCCATCACACAGCCTCCCTTACCGGGTTTAGGGCTTACCGCATCGTCAGGTTTTGTGTCGGTTTTTATTAGTGCTATTGGCGGAAATCTGAAATTCATTTCCTTTGTAATATTGCTGTTCATGTTATCAACCTCAATACTTATTCTTTTCTATTTTTTTTGGTAATGTAATTTTCTGATTTGTATTAAATGTTGAAGCAAATAATCTTAAAGAATATATATTGGGATTCCACTAAAACTGGTTTTTGACCTACAGCCAATTTGGTGATATTGTCTTTTAGGATGGCGATGCATTAAAATGGTTTTTGGAATGAAATTATTTAAATACGTTTTAGAAAATTTTGAAAAATGTAATGTTTGGTTGCCAAAAGATGGCCAATGGATTTGTTTTATTTTAGTTATTCTTTTAATTGAACAATTTTTAGAATATGCATTTGTATCACTGTTTATTTTTTACATATCTTTTTCTATATGAAAATCATTGAAATATTTTTAAAAAAACTGAAACATTTAAATACTACTTTGGATAATCTAAGATAAGAATTTAAAATGAGGTGATAAAAATGCGTAAGATTACTATAGCACTATTGGCACTAATCCTTGTGGGCATGCTGATTCCTGCAGGATTTTCAACTGATTCAAATGTTGTAATAACTTATGGAGAAACTACCTATCAAAATTCAGAATACAAATCAATTGTGGACAGCTTCTTTCAAAGCCAGTCCAACATCAACGTAGGAAATGCAGAATCCAAAATAATCACTGCAAGTCAGGTTAACGAAATATCCGGTGGAATAACAGGCAAAACCTACAACTCAAATCAGATATTGTCCTCCGCCCTTGTGGACCTGAACGACAATGATAATCTTCAGGTGAGCGTTGACAAATCAAAGATCACAACAATAACAGGCAACATGTACATTTCAGCCCTCAAATCCGCTGGAATCACTGCAGGCCATGTTTATGTAACCAGTCCGGTATCTGCTACAGGTGAATCAGCCCTTGCAGGTATAATGAACTCATATGAGGAAGCGACAAATGTTGAAATTCCGGAAAGTGTCAAAGAGGCCGCAACAGATGAGATTCAAACCCAAGCGGAAGTAATTGACAATTCAGGTGTAAATGCAGATGACCTCTCAAAACTCGTGGATGATGTAAAGCAGGAGGTTTCAAAGGACAACGTAACCGACCATGCGACAATCGTCAACATCATCAACAACTATGTCGAGAACAACAACATCAACATAACAAACGTTGATATAGAAAACCTTGCTAACACAATCGAGCAAGTCCAAAACGTGCAAGGGGACGTTAACAACTACCAAAGTCAAGTAAGTGACTTTATGGGCAATGCCACCGGCAGCGGATTTTCCCTGGATGGTCTGTTTGACTGGATTAGATCCTTTGTAAACGGGATTTAATCCCAAATTTCTTTTTTTCAAAAAAAGAGTTCAATAAAATTAAAATAAGTGGAGTAATTATACTCCACTTGATGTTGTTATTGTTATGTTCTCGGAATATAATGGAACATCGTCATTTGCTGAATCAACAACATAAAGTTTCGCTTTTGCTGGCGGATTTGTTTCCCAATACCAACTAGAAATCTTATATGTGTTTCCACTTTGTGGATTTGAGCCATACCATCCAATACTAGAGTCAATTATTTTATCTTCACTGTCATAATAGTCTACTTTAACTGATAAATAGTCAAAATTAGAATCCACATGAATGTCTCCAGTTAAATAACCAGTATAATAACCATATCCATTATCAGTAATGTTTTGGGAAAGATTTCCAACAACAACTGAATTTTCAGCATTCATTTGGTATAATGCTCCACCAGCTATTAATGCCACGAATACTAATACAAATGTTAAAATAGGAATTGCCCATAACTTTTTGTTGTTATTGCGCATTCCCTTAAGGTATAGAACCAATATTCCTGCTATGATGAATAATGCCGCTGAAATTTCACCAAATCTGCCGATGAACATGAAAACTATAATTCCGGTTACAATAAATTCTGCTGCTGCAATTAATGGTTCGTTCATCTTTTCCATTATGAATATTCCAATTAAACCACCTAGAACTCCGATAGCCATTGCAATCAGGATGTTGTTCCAACCCATCAGCATTGGTGTTCCAAGACCTTCGCCAACGGCTGCAACAATACCTATGATGGCTAAAATTAAAGGTAATTTGCTTATAAACTCGTTTTTATTATTTTTAGCTTCAGTTGGTTTACTTTCAGATGTTTTAACTACATTTGATTCTTGTGTAGGGTCAGTGTTAAGATTAAATCCGCATGAATCACAGAATTCAGCATCATCATCAAGTTCCTGACCGCATTTTCTACAATATTGTACCATATTTTTTCCTCCTATGATTGTCATAATTGATGTGTATAATTTATTTATTTTCTGATATAAAATTATTAGTATTCTGATATATAAAATAATTTTAATTTCCTCTATTCAAAGGTCATGGAATCATGTCCAGATTGACACGACAATGCAGTATGCCATGGTAAACCCGAACAATGTGAAAATAGCTCATAGGAAGTTCATAGGTTGACATTAACATTTGCAATTTCCGAAATCGGACTTGAATCTACTGTTGGATATATATCCTACTTAAATTTTCGTCTCAAAAACTTGAAACGCAGTCGTTAATGTTAATGTTGATGAATATTTCAATAACTTATGATTCTAACCATCAATTTAAATGAAGCTATTGTGAGTTTGAGGATAGTTAATGAGGATACTCCAGTGGAAGTTTAACATTAACATTCGCAATTTTCAAAATCAGACTTGAATAGTGTATACAATACTTAAATTATGAACTTAAAACTATAAAATGTGGTCGTTAATGTCTAATGATTAATATTTTGACCTCTTTCACAGTAATAGTTAATTTAATTGGGTGAAATTGTGATTTTAGGGATAACTGTCTTTCAAAGGATTGAAATTCACAATCATTGCTTTGAGGCTGTAAAATTGCTTTCACTTTGAAAAATTGTTTTGAGCTTGTAAAATTGTTTTTTAAGCGTTAACTGATTTTTCAAGTTTTGCTGTTAAAATTCAAGGCATTACAATCATATTTATATATTATGAACTACATAATATTGTTGTACTCAGTTTTTATACGAATTTTAGTAATCTCAATGAGGTGTTGTTATGATTTATAAAGGTTGTAACGGTACTGTAATGCTTTCATCTGAAAGTGAGGTTGTCAAGAATAATCCTGCATATAAAAAGCTTGAAAATTTTCTTATTCCTTTGAGCGCTAAATATGGTTTGGGTGAAATTCTTTTCAGGGAAAAAAATCCTAGAAATAACAATTCAACTGATGCATTCTACATTCGGTCACCTAAGGAATGGTCTCTAGCCAAGGAATTCCAGGTTGGGGATTTAATTGTGGAAGAATCTCAGGCTTTCATTGAAAAGGAAGACATTGAATCTGAGATTGGTCTATGCTGTGTTATTGTTAGTAGCAGATATTGAGGTATTTTCCATGACTCATGCATTTGTTCATGAACATTTGCAAGCATTTGCCAAGTATCTTTACCGACAAGATTTTTCGGATGAAAACTATGACTTACAATGCATATACCGGTCCATTGTGAATAGATCTTATCTTTCAACTTATCTTCACACTCGTGAATGGATTATTGATAATGGTCCATACAGTGATGTTAAAGACTATGCCAATAGGGATATTGGATATCATGCGGCTATTCTTGAAGCTTTAAAATTCTTTAAAAGATATGATGTTCGCAAAAGATACTCTGATTTCATTGATTTAAGAGTAGATGCTGATTATGATATTGTAGGTATTGTCACTCGTGATGATGCTTTACGAGCAATCGAACTCGCCGATGAAATTTGCAGTGCTTTGCAGTAAACTATTTTTTTTAATCTCTAAAAAATTCCATTATCAAATCAATTTTTCCTTCAAAAGTCACTGATTTTTACCATCTAGTATATATACTAATGAATAACATAAATTAATTCATTAATAGATTAAATTTAATTAACGAAAGGTTTGATAATATGGTTAGATTTTCACAGACTCTTGATGATAAGCGGGAAAGGATTGGAGGAAAACCTATAGAACAGCTCAAGGATAATCATCATTATTATTCCCATGAGGAAAGGCAGCCCCATGTAGTCCATATGCCGGCTGATGACAGGTTATACTCCCAGGCTCCAAAACCGGTTTATCAGGGTGCACCTGCATATCAAAAGCAGGAGAACATCTACAGGCAGGCTCCAACCGAAGAGCTTGAAGAGATTATCTATGAAAGGCCTGTAATCGAGAGGGAATCCATAAAACCTGATATGTCAAAACCTGAATTGAATTTTCCGGCTGATCAAAACATCCAGTTTGGTGTCGAATACTCTCCAAACTCAAAGCCTCCTGTCATTGGAAAGAACCATACCATAAGGTCAAATTCAATCATCTACAACGATGTGGTAATTGGTGACAATTTCAGGACAGGACACAATGTGGTCATCCGTGAAAACACCAATATCGGTGATGACGTTCTGATTGGAACAAATACTGTCATTGAAGGTGATGTGATTATTGGAAACGATGTCAGCATCCAGTCCAACGTGTACATTCCAACCAATTCAGTAATTGAAGACAACGTGTTCATCGGACCTTGCGCTTGTTTTACAAATGATAAATATCCTGTAAGAATCAACTATGAACTTCAGGGACCTAAGGTAAGGCGTGGTGCTTCCATAGGTGGTAACACAACATTCTTATCCAACGTTGAAATCGGGGAAGGTTCAATCGTTGCCGCTGGAGCAATCGTGATACATTCAGTTCCGCCGTTCTATCTGGCCATCGGAACACCTGCACGTATCAAGCCTCTTCCTGACCATCTGAAGGTTCCAAACAGATTCTAATGTTTTAAAGGAGATTATGTTATGGCAATTTACAAATGCAAAATCTGCGGATACACTTTAGACGAGGACAACTATGAAGAAGGCCTCAACATTCCTGAGGGAACAAAATTTGAGGATTTGCCAACTTCATTCAAATGTCCGAAATGCCGCATGGCAAAGGCTATGTTTGAAAAAATTTAAATAATTTTATATATTACAAATTAGCATAATAATATTAAAAACTATACAATTTATAGGAGATTGTTAACTATGGCAAAATTTAAATGTAAACTTTGTGGATACACAACCGAAGAATTTGATGAATTACCTGAAGACTACAAATGTCCAATGTGCGGCGCTACCGCTGACATGTTCGAAAAAGTCGAATAGGTGTTCTTCATGGCATACGTATGCAAAGTATGTGGTTTTGTTTTAGAAGAAGACGAATTACCTGAAGACTACACCTGCCCTGTGTGCGGTGTACCTGCAGCAAACTTTGAAGAACAGTAAGGTTCTTCACTTTTTTTATTTTTTTTCCAAAAATTGCTTATTTTTAAAGACGGCTTTCATTTTGCCCGAGTACTTTTCAAATATTTTCACGATGTCTCTGCTGTCTCTGGATACGACATCATAGCTTACCTTATCTGAATAGACCTTATCAATGACATCCAAATTATTGTTTCTAACTTCACTGTCAGCCGTCTTGATGTCTGAATATTCGAATGTTATTGTGAAAACCTCATACTCCTCGATTTCAAGGATTTCCGCATTTCCGACGGCATCCATCACTGATTTTGAATATGCTCTCACAAGCCCTCCAGCACCTAATTTGATTCCTCCGAAGTATCTGGTGACGATTGCAGTCACGTTGTGGAGCTCGTTTTTTCTTAAAACGTTTATCATCGGCTTGCCTGCGGTTCCGCCAGGTTCGCCATCATCGTCAAATCCTTCCCCATCGCTTACGATATATGCAGTGCAGTTATGGGTGGCATCTGAATACTGCCTGTTGATTTCCTGAATTATCTTTTTGGACTCTGCCTTTGTCCTTGTCGGGAACAGGGAACATATGAACTGTGACTTTTTCACATTGATTTCGCTTTGGATAGGTTCTTTGATTGTTTTCATTCTTATCAATATCTTTATATATCTAATCAAATATATTATTGTTAGTAAATTTTTAGAAGGTGTTTATATTGTCAAGTCGATCTGCTACAGTATTGGTGATATTCATAGTTGCATGCGTTGCTTTCTGTTTTGCGACTGTTTTTGCATCAATGACTGGTCCGATTTCAATTTTGCCTAATGAAAGTAGTGGTGGAGTTTTGGATAATCTTTCAGCCATTACTGATTCAGATGATAATTATAATACTTACGGTTATGATGATTCCAATGATCAATCATCATACAATTACGATGATTCAAGTGATGATAAACAAGTGGAGACCACTACGGAGGATTCACCATCAGAGTCTCAGAAAAATCAAGAGGATTCTAATGTGGAAAAAACTACAGAACCATCCCAAAGTTCCTCTTCAGGGTCTTGGAGTTCTTCTAATGTGGAAACTACTTCAGTTCCGAGTGATAAATAAATCACTTCCTTTTTTTATTTTTAAAAATCCATCAATTTTTCAATATCCAATATAACAGTATTTATGGATAAGTTGAACAGCCTTTCACCGTATTCCTCATCAATGTAAACTCCGTTTTCTTCAACGTCCCTTGCGCCTTCGTCAATGTTAGGGTCATCCTTTCTTGCCTGTGCAAATCCATGAAGTCCGACCTCTTCGTATTCATGGACATTTGCCTGATTTTCTACTTCATCCTCGTTGACGATGCCCAACACCTTTGCCATTGAAAGCTCTCCGCTTCCGCCATGCGGGCCTTCAGAGGAGATTACCTTGTTGTTGAAGACTATTGCCATATCTGTCTTGTCTTCAATGTCCCATAGTTCTGTAACAAGAGGTATGTTTCCGCCGTGTGCGTTTACAATGACGACTCTATCAACATTCAAGTATTTTTTAGCGGAATTTAGGGTGTTTATGACGTTTTCCTTAAGCTCTTCAAGGGAAACATGCACTCCATGGTCGATTGTGTCCAGCTCATATGCTGGAAATATTATTCCCAAAAACTTGGCTCCGGTCATGAGTGATGCCTGAAATGCGATATGTGCTGCTATTTTGGCATCGGTGTCGATTGGAAGTGCAGGGCCATGGTTTTCAAGGTGTGAGCCCAGCGCTATCACTCCGACGTTGTGTACTTGGGGATTTTTTATGTTTCCTGCTCTAAGACGTAGCTCTGCCATTTTATCGCCTCACAGTTCAAAGTTCCAGATGTCGTCTCCGACATAGTGTTTTGTTGCAACGGCCTTTCCTGATTCGTTTGCAACCATTTCCTCACCGCTGATTAGGCTCACTCCGATTGCCAGTGGTTTTCCGTGTGTTTCATCGATGATGAGCACGATGTCTCCTGCTTCAACGCCTTTGGATGCGGCCACAATTCCCGGGCTCATGATGTCTGCACCGTTGCTTACGAATCTGATGGCTCCCATGTCGACGGTCACTGTCTTTGCGTCAATCTCGTTTGCAAGCGCTGCCTTGAGTGTCGGGAAAGGTTTTCCGTCAATCATTATGATGTATGGTTCGCCATCCACAAGAATGAATGAATTTGGTTCTGCTTCAAGTATCTCGACATTTTTCTTACCCTGAAGCAAGTCCTCATATTCGCCCAATTGGGATTTTATCTCTTTAATTTTCTTTTTTTTCAGGAAATTTCTTTTTTTAACTTTTATTGCCATGTTTACCCCATATTACATTAATGAATAATATTTTGTATTCAAAAGTTATAAACCTATTTGTTGCGATTCCTTAAGAACACGTCGTCATAGTCAATCTCGCAGCCCATCTCAGCATTCCTCAATGGCTTGTCCGCCCATGCATGCCTTGTTATTGTATATGCATTGGCATCGCTTAGCTTTTTGATGCATGAATTGATTACGCTGAGCTCTTCTGGGCTGAACTTTGATGTGGGGATGACTGTTGGATAGTACCTGTGGAGGATCCTGTTGTAGTATGGTTCCTTTCTCAAAAACAGCTGGTTTTTTTCCATCAGGCGTTGGGTGACTTTCCTGAAATGCTTAGGCTTCACTCCCCTTTTGGATTTTATGTAGGTTTCCTTTGTGAGAAACTCGCCGTAAAGCTCGTAGTATCCGAAATCAATGAAGTACATCACAGTGCACAGGACTGTCTTTCCAAGGTTGGGCTTGTTGCCGCATCTAAAGAGTATGTACATGATGAGGTTGACGTATTTTTCTTCATTGATTTTCATTGATATCACGGTGACGGTTGGGTGGTTGTAGTTATGTTGACGTTATCATTTAAGTCAAGCGGGAGAGAGCATCTGCAAAGTATTTTAAATGGTGGTGTACTAATTAATTAGTAACGGGTTTATTTTTCCCCTATTTTGGCCTAAAATAAGTAACATTTATATAGTAGGTTAGTTATATTTAATAGTATTAGTTTTAATTAGGTTTTGTCTTATCTTAACTTGATTATATTATGTCTTTGAGTATGATTTTACTCAATTCAGATTTAAAAACTAAAATTTATGATAATATAAGGTGATATAATGAGCGGACAAAATGTTCAAAGACCACTAGACGCATTAGGAAAATCTGTGGATTCTCCAGTTTTAATAAAACTCAAAGGAGAACGTGAATTTAGAGGCGTACTTAAGAGCTTTGATTTACACATGAACCTGGTTCTTAATGATGCGGAAGAGTTACAAGACGGAGAAGTAACTAGAAGACTCGGTGTTGTACTCATCAGAGGGGACAATATAGTTTATATTTCACCATAATTATTATTCTAAAGTATCTTTCGTGAAAGCTTAAGGAGGTGTATCAATGTCAAAGGGAACTCCATCAATGGGTAAGAAGAATAAAAAGACCCATATCAGATGCAGGAGATGTGGTAGAAACACTTACCACGTACGTAAAAAAGTCTGTGCTTCTTGCGGATTCGGTAAATCCAAAAAACTAAGAAGATACAGCTGGCAAAACAAAAAACCAACCACCAGACAAAGACTGGTATAAGTTGGCAAAACTTTGAAGATTATTAAATTAATCTTCTCTCAAATCTATTTTTCAAGTAACTTTCTAGTCACTACATACTTTATTAACTACTTTTTTTAGATAATACTATTAGGTGTTATAAATGGTTGACTTAAATGATATTGCAAGAGAGAATGACGTCAATTTGGAAAAATGTGTCGTTTTCGTAAGGGGAAAGGATGACATTCTGGCGGTTGACATTTCCAATGCACGAATCAGGCAGAGAAGCGATGATACAATGGGCTTCACATTTTCAATCGCCCCAAAACAGGCACTGGCGCTGGAGGAATACTTCTCCAGATTCACAACCGGTGAGAAATTCTACTTCGACATTTCACAGACCGGCTACAGGCCAGTCTATTACAGGGGACTCTCACCTATGACAAAGGAGGTCAGCAAAGAGTATGAACCTAAGTTCAACATCACTCTGTTTGCCCAGAAGGCAATCGTTGAGCCGGACGATTCCTACTTTGCACCGACATGCTCCTGCTGTGAATTCTGCCACATAGAATAATGGATAATATGAATTTCACAAACAAGATTACAATAACCAAAAAGTCAGGCGAGAGCCTGGAACTTGACCAGAGAAGGGTAAAAATAAGGGAAAACGAGAACGGCCTGATGGCATTGAGCTATGTCGCTCCGGTATTTGAGGCGATGGATCTGGAAATCTTTTTCGAGGATTTGCTCACATCAGAAAAGATAATGGTGGACATCAGCGGAACAGGCGGTTTCAAGGTAAGCTTCAGGGGAATAGTTGAAGGGAAAAACAAGAATTTCCCTCAAAACCTTGACCACAAGATAATCCTGCTTCAGGAGCCTACCTGTCTTGATCCGCGTGAAAACATTCAACTGACAGGTTTTTCAAAGTTTAAAATCAGAGGCAAAATCTCTGATTAAAACTCATCCTCAACGGCATCCCACAAATCGACTGCCCAGCCCTGCCCAGCATCGATTACCATATCGAGCAGTCGTACCTTGCCGTCTCTGAATCTGAACAGCCTGTAGTCCTGCTGAGGCTTTTTTGAGGTTCCTTCCTTGTTGCAGTCAAGATAGATTCCTTCGCTGTATTCGGCTTCGAAGTTTCCGGCCTGAACGAAGTCTCCAACAAGAGAGTATCCGTTTCTCACGCTTTTGTCCAGTTCTTCTACAGTCTTAAGCCATCCGCCTTGCGCCCTGAACTTTATGTCAGGGTCTATTTTTGTAATTTCTTCTTGCCAATTTATTATCATGAGCACCAAACTCCTTTTTTAATAGTAGTTTGACTGTGCCCATATATAAGCAAAGAGATAGAGCATTTGAAAAGTATTATTTTTTTATAACAATAGTTATATTTATTAATAATAAAATATTATATATAATCAGATTTCATAATTAATATCATATCAATTGATTATGGGCTTTAGTATGGATATTCTTAAAAAATTTGGCATTGAAACTGATGATGAAAGCATATATCTCATGGCATTTACGCATGGTTCCTATGGTGCAAAATACGATTTGGACTATAATTACGAGAGACTGGAATTTCTAGGAGATTCCGTATTGAGCGTAATAGTATCGGAATATTTATACAATAAATACCCTGAATTTGAAGAAGGTAAATTAACAAAAATAAGAGCCAATTACGTTTGCCAGAACGCGTTGATATTCTACTCCCACGAATTGGGCCTAATTGAGAACTTGAGATTTTCTGAAGATGAAGGGCATCTGACTGAAAGCGAAGTGCTCTCAATTACCGCAGACATATTCGAATCATTTTTAGGAGCGGTATTCATTGACCAGGGAATGGATTTCGCCAAGAAGTTCGTCTCAGACAACATCTTCAAGTTCATTGATGAGGAAAGAGTGTTCTTCAGGGATTATAAATCAGCAATCAAGGAATACGGAGATGCCAATGAAGTGGAAATCGAATATAAGATACTGCAGGAATTGGGAGTCCCTCATGATAAGCTGTTTGTTATTTCAATTTGGATTGACGGCAAAGAGATGGGTGTTGGAAAAGGTAAGAACAAGAAAGAAGCTGAACAGGCTGCCGCTAAGATTGCTAGCGATAGATTGAAGTTGGTGTTTTAAATGTATGAAGAATCTGTAGGTATTGTTGAGACAAAATATTTTGATATTGAAGAGCCTGTCGAATTGGACAGCGGCCAGAGTCTGGATAACGTCACTGTTGCTTATGAAACTTATGGCGAGCTTAACAAGGAAAAGTCCAATGCCATTCTAATCTGCCATGCATTGACAGGCGATGCTCATGCCGCCGGCTGGCACGAAGGAGACAAGAAACCTGGATGGTGGGAAATAGTAATAGGTCCCGGAAAGGCAATTGACAGCGAAAAGTACTTCATCATATGTTCAAACGTATTGGGAGGATGCAAAGGAACCACAGGTCCTGCTTCAATCAATCCAAAAACCGGAAAGCAGTACGGTCTTGAATTTCCAGTAATCACAATCAGGGACATGGTTAAAGTCCAGAAGAAACTTGTTGATTCATTCGGAATAAATCAGCTTGCAGCCATCATCGGAGGATCAATGGGCGGAATGCAGGTTCTCCAGTGGATGATAACCTATCCGAAAATGATGAAAAAGGCAATCTCAATTGCAACATCCGCAATGTCCTATCCTCAGCAGATTGCATTCAATGCAGTAGGCCGTCAGGCAATCTTTTCAGATCCCAACTGGAACAACGGAAACTACTATGAAACAGGCAAAAAGCCTGAAAACGGATTGTCATTGGCCCGTATGATAGCCCACATTACCTATCTGAGTGATGAATCCATGGACATAAAATTCGGACGTGGACTTCAGGACAAGGATGAAATAAGCTACGACTTTACAATCGATTTCCAGGTTGAAAGCTACTTGAGACACCAGGGAAAGACATTCGTAAAGCGTTTTGACGCTAACAGTTACTTATACATCACAAAGGCGGTTGACCTGTTCGACCTTACTGTAAACAACTCCTTAAGTGACGGATTCAAGGATGTCGAAGCAAAAGTTGAAATAATTGCAGTTGATTCAGATTGGCTGTATCCGACAGAACAGAACAAGGAGATTTTAACAGCGCTCAACGCCAATGATGTTGAAGTGACATATTCAGAAATCAAGTCCAATTATGGTCATGACGCATTTCTGCTTGAAAAGGGACAGTTAAACTTCATCTTTTCAAAATTCCTCTCAGACAACATCGTTGAAGACATAATGATGGAAGAAATTGCAACAATCAAGGATGATGCTGACGTTAAGGATGCTGCAAAACTGATGTTGGACAAGCATGTGACTCATATTCCTGTTGTAACCGATGATTATAAACTCATTGGTATTGTCACAAGCTGGGATTTGTCCAAATCAATTGCAACCAACTCAAATCACCTGAAGGACATCATGACAACAACAGTCAAGTACTGTCATGCTCATGAAAGCATTGAGGACATTGCAAGGAAAATGCGTGACTTTGACATTTCCTGTCTTCCTGTCGTTGACGAGGACATGAAAGTGCTTGGTCTTATCACAACTGACCAAATCAGTAATTTGCTCAGCTAAATTACTTTTCTTTTTTTTTTATTATAATTTTTTTGGAGTCGTTACTATTTCTAGAAAAGCAAAGTTCATTGATGGTGCTAAAAAGGGTATTCCAATCACATTCGGCTATGTTCCTATGGGAATTGGCTATGCGGCAATAGCCCTAAAGGCAGGATTCACTCCTATTCAGACAATATCAATGTCTTTTCTGGTATATGCCGGCGCTGGACAGATCATTGCTGCATCGATGGCTCTTTCAGGTGCAACAGCAATAGCAATCATATTGACAAACTTCGTCGTCAATCTGAGATATTTCGTGATGTCAACCTGCGTCTTAAACCAGGTCGAGGAATCAAACACTCCATTGAACATCATGGCAGCGCATGTCACTGTTGACGAATCCTTTGCAATGTTCTCGCTTTCAGATGACTCTTCAATATGGATATATCTTGGAATAGCAATAACCGCATGGCTGAGCTGGTGTCTGGGGGCGGCAATTGGTGTTGTTCTGCTTGACATTCTTCCGGTAATCGTTACAAACAGTTTCAACATTTCCCTGTATGCTCTCTTTGTTGCCATTTTGGTTCCGTCCGTTAAGGAATCAAAGCAGATTGCACTTTTGGTTTTGATAACTGCCGTTTTAAATATCGTGCTGTCCCAAGTATTGGGAAACTGGGCTCTGATTGCATCGACCCTTATAGGAGCGGTAATAGGAATGAACATAGTCGATGATGAATATCTTCTTTCAGGTGATGCCTGATGGATTACATTAGCTTGGCAATTCTAGGATGTGCAGTCGTGACATTCATCCCAAGGCTGATTCCTGCACTGTTCATCGACAGGCTTAATTTCTCACCCAAATTTGAGAAGTTCCTTAATCTGATTCCGTACACTGCCCTTGCGGCCCTGATATGTCCTGGAGTTTTGACAGTTGACAGTCAGCTGTGGTATATCGGTTTAATAGGTGCGGTTGTTGCGGCAGGACTTGCATGGAAGAAAGCCCCATTGGGTGCCATTGTAATAATAACTGTAGTGGTATTGATTACAGTCTATTCTATTGTTCCTTTCTTTTAATTTTTTATTTTATAATATTTTTAATCAATATTGCATTTCTAACTTTATATTTCTTTTAAATTCTTTTTTTAGTCGTTTTTAAAGATCAGAATATTATAAAATTAGTTTTTTAGTCCCAAGCAGATATTTTTAGAGGAAAATGGGTTGCATATTATGGGTTCGTTAAACTTGATTTTTCTGCTTGGAACTGTTGATGCAACATCAAATGTGTTAATGTAATGTTACATATGTTAAAGATGTATTCCCTAATATATAAATGTTTCGTTTTTTATTTTTTCATTAAATATTAATTTATATTCTATTATTTTCTAATAAAAGATTAATTTAACATTAAAAATATTATATTTTTATTTTACATTATTTTAAATAATATTAAAATAATATTAAATCTTTTTTATTGAATTAACTGATTATAATTAATTTTATTCTAAACCGTTAAGTTTATATATTATGTCATATAACATTAACATAAGTAATTAGATTTTAACATAATTACTTGCAGTACTTAAATACTTTTTGCAAAAATGAATTAATTTGTGGGAAAACTATGAGAACCATGATTAAATATTTAAGACAGGAGCTCAAAATGAGCCAAAAGGAACTGGGGGATAAAGTTGGCGTTACCAGGCAAACGATAAACGCGTTGGAAAACGGCCGGTACAATCCATCTTTATTTTTAGCTTATGAGATAACCCAGGTCTTTAATAAAATGTTATTCAAAGGAGATCGAGAACAATATTTCGTCATGGAAGATATTTTCATTTTCGATGATGATTACTATTAGGAGTTGAAAAAATGATATTAGATATTTATAAGGACGCACTAGAATATTCAGCAAAGGACTGGAAAACACTAGTGATTTTAGGAGTAATTTGTTTATTTAGTTTCTTGTTGCTTCCGGTATTCTTGCTCACCGGATACAATTACAGGGTCATCAACACAGCGGTTCACGGTGTAATCAACGGAAGAGACCCAATGCCTGGCTTTGACGATATAATCAGAATGTTCGTTGACGGTGTCAAAGTAGTAATAGTTCAGATAGCTTATATGCTTGTGCCTTTCATCGTATTCATAATCTTTGCAGTCATTGCAGGACAGCTTTCAGGAATCGCTTCATCAGCATTGATGATTATCGGATGCATAATCACATTCGCCCTTATCGTTGTCGCATGCCTTATGGACCAAATGGGAATTTGTCATATGGCATACAATGACGGTGCATTCACAAAGGCATTCGCAATAAGCGAAATAAAAGAGGTAATTGATGAAATCGGATGGTTCAACTGCATTGCAACCTATCTTGGATTGATCATAATAACAATAGTCATAGCAACTGTTGTCACTGCAATCATCTACGGAATATTCACAGTATTCGGAATTTCAGGTGCCATATTGGGAGCTGATCCAAGTGGAATATTCGTTTTAGGAGTGTTAATCAATTCACTGGTTACAATGTTTATTGTCGGACCGTACCTGAGCATATTCAATGCAAGATCCATCGGATTATTGTACACAATGCAAATCTAAGGTGATTGAATATGGCAAGCATAACCGATTGTGTCGTTGAAGGATTGAAATATCCTTTCAATGACATCAAGAAACTTTTAGGATGCGGAGTTCTCTTTGCTCTTATAAGCGCAATATCCGTATTCATGAGCATGAAGTCATTTGAGATTTTCAGAACCACTGTGCATCTGGTTGAAAATAGTACTCAAAGCTTATCACAAATGCCTTTTTCACAGCTGCCGACAGGTGACATTTACCTGGTGGTCGCTTTAGGAATAATCAGCTTTATAATATCTCTGTTCATATTGGGATACCAATATGACATCGTGAAGTTTTCAATCGAGAAGAAAGCGGAGCTTCCTGGATTCAGCGACATATTGGGGATGTTTGTAAAAGGAATCAAATACTTCCTTGTGGTTGTAGCTTACAATATAATTCCCTCCATCGTATTAATCTGTGGAGTAGTATTGGTGGGTGATTCATCAGCATTGCTCATCATATCCATGATTGCAGCCGTACTATTCATAATCGCATATTTCCTGTTGGTTATGGCATTGAACAACATGGTTGCACACGACAGTCTTAAAAAGGCATTTGACTTCAATGAGATAATCGCAAACATTTCCAATCTCGGATGGGGAAAATACATTGGAATTATCATCTTCACAATAATCGTATACATGATTATCATGGTTGCAGTAAGCTTCATATTGAGTCTCATAACCGGAGTATTCATTGCAACAATCTCAAATCAGGCTTTGGCAGTATCATTTTTCGTTGCAATAATAGAAGGACTGTTCGTGGACTCTTACGGAGCAATATTCTACAACAGGGTTTGCGGATCAATATACATGGAATCAATCAAATAATTCTGGTGATAACGTGAAAGTGGATTCAAAAGTGTTAGGTGTTCTCTTGGCATTGCTTGCAGTTTGTGCGACAATTGCAGCGACAGGTGCAGCAGATTTGGGAAGCAATTTCAAGGATGATGACTTTTCAGTGAAAATTCCAAAAGGGGATAATTTCATTGAAATCGTGAAGGTTTCCACTGATGACATTGATATGACAATCTATGAAAATTCAGACCATGATGCAACTGATGTCAATTCCATAATCTGCTTTAAGGATTTAACCGCAGATAAAAAGGAAATGAAAGGATTCATTAATGATTTGGAGAAAAGCGCAAACAAGGTTGAAGAAACCGACAAGTATGTAGTGTTGAAGAATACTAAGCAGTCCGATGACTTTGACATTTCAAAAGGTTTTGACAGCATCTTTAACTTTTTTGGCAGTGCATTTTCGCCAGAAGGTTTGAACGTTTCTTCTGAAGGCAATTCAATTTCTCTTTCAAGTGAAGGTCTGAAGATTTCTGATGCTGGCGGTGAAAACGTGTCCATTACCTCTGAAGGCATATCAGTTTCCGGCGAATCATCTTCACAAGCATCATCAGGCAATGCAAGCGTAAACATTTCAAGTGATGTCAATTCAAACATCATGGATTGTGATTATTCACTTTATTTGAAAAATCAGGACAATGGTAATGTCATTGTCATATCTGGAAATGATTTGGAACTATTGAAATCAATGGCTGAATCAGTCAAGTTTAAAGAGAATTAAATCTTAATTCTCATTCATTTTTTTTAATTTTTATAGGGGAGTTTTTATCATGGCAGACTACGTCATCGAAACAAACAATTTGTCAAAAATATATTCTAAAAACAAGGTTGTAAATTCAGTAAACATGCATGTCGAAAGGGGTAAGATCTATGGTCTTTTAGGCAAGAACGGAGCCGGAAAGACCACTACCATGTGCATGCTCTTAAATTTAACTTATCCAAGCAGCGGAGACATTTATCTTTTCGGTAAAAATCCCAAAGTAGATTCCGGTGAAAGTTACTCAAAGATAGGTTCAATCATCGAAACTCCAGGATTTTACGAGAATCTCACAGCTTATGAAAATTTAAAAATCATTGCAAAGATAAGAGGGGATTATGACCCGTATCACATCAATTCAGTTCTAAAGATGGTCAATTTGGAAGATGCAAAATCCAAAAAATACAGGGATTTCTCACTGGGTATGAAGCAGCGTCTGGGAATAGCCGCTGCAATAATGCACAGTCCCGAACTTCTGATACTTGATGAGCCGATAAACGGCCTTGACCCCTTCGGAATCAAGGAAATCCGGGCACTGCTTAAGAGGCTCGCCCATGAATTCGGAATCACAATCCTGATTTCATCACATATCCTAAGCGAAATAGAAAACATCGCTGATGTAATAGGATTCATGGATAACGGCGTTCTGATTGAAGAAATCTCAAAGGATGATTTGTACAGCAGGTTGAACAAGTTTGTTGAGTTTGAAGTGGCCAATGTGGATTTGGCAGTTAACATTTTCAGGGAACTGGAACTTAAGGAAAATGAGGATTTCACAGTTTCCGGAAATACGATTTGCCTATATACTCATCTGGAATTAAGGGACAAATTCAATGAGCTGTTTGTTAAGGCAGGTATCGACGTGAGAAAGCTAAACCTCTGTGAAGAGAATCTTGAGGAATTCTTCACAAGATTCGTATCCAATAATTAGGTGATAAAATGTTGACTTTTATTGAAATTGAATTTTTAAAACTTAAAAGATCAAAAATATTTCTGTTAAGCCTGATGGGGGCTATTCTTCCACCTCTTTTGATGTTCATTGCAGTAACATCATTTGATGAGGGACAGACATTCGAGGCACTGTTCAGCAACGTGAACATGTATATGTCTGCCATGTTTGCGGTTCTCATCTTTGCAATAATCATATCATACTTGTTTGGACGTGAATACAACGAACATACATTAAAGACAATGCTGACAATTCCAATATCAAGAGGAAAATTTCTAATGAGCAAATACGTCATGTTTCTTGTTTGGATTTTAATGTTGACAGTGGTTACAAGTGTATCAACACTCATATTCGGTTTTGCAGCAGGTCTTGAAGGATTTAGCGTGAATCTGTTCATTGACAGCTTTGCCCAACTTCTCTATGCAAATGTCCTGCTGTTTTTAACATTCTCTCCGTTTGTATTTCTCTCATTATTCATCACAAACATGGTTCCTGCAATGGTTGGGGGAGCTGCATTGAGCCTGGTGAATTTAATGGTTTATGGTCAGAACTGGGCGCCGTTCGTGCCTTGGGTATGTCCTTATCTGATTGCATCAGGTGAAATAGCGCAATACGCTACAAGCATCAGTGTCAGTTATGGTGTTATTTTGGCCACTTTTGTCATTGGACTGGCCGTTTCATATATTTACTTTACAAAAAAAGATGTGGCGTTATAGGTTTTAAGCACTGGACGGGGTTAGACATCCAGTGCTTCATGTTTTGTACTTATGTTTAGATTTGCCATGCCAGTTGTAGCGGTGGCATGAACAACTCGAGGCTGAAAATGAAAAACTTTGATAATCTATACCAACTTATTCATAGGGTGGAAATCGACAGGTTCGGTTCCCATAGGTTTTACAGCTTCACAAATGAACATGTCAGTTTGTGCTACTGCAGGGAATGCGATTTTAGCGTTTTCAATAGGTCCAAATAAAACGAAATCTCCACCACACATTACCTGAACGATATTTGCACCAATATCACAAACGGTAAATGCGGTTTTGTTTCCTGCTTTTTTATAATCCCTTAGCCAGTCCCATGCTGATGGAACGTTGTGGATACCTGATCCAACTGGATATCCCCATTTTGCCTTTTCGGCAAAGGAGGTTCTTGCTGCAATACCTGCTCCTTGACCTAAAGGAGTTACTGCAGTGTCCATCATGAATTTTTCAATACCACATTCTTCGGCAACTTCAAGCAAACCTTTTTCGTATGCGCCGTCGTCTCCGTCTTCCCACATTGCCATTTTACCTTCAATGGTAGCGTTCATTGGATTGAATCCAAGAATGATGGAAGCTGAGATGTCAGTTTCGGCAAGTGCATCGAGTTCTGATTTGTCTGCTGCCATGTTGATTGAGTTATAAATTGCTCTTTCTGTTAATCCGGTTTCATCCGCATATTGTGCACCGGCAACTCTTGCGTCCCCGGATGTTGAATCGATAAGGAATGGTGCATCGCAAATTTCTCCGATGTATTCGATGTATTTCGGAAGAGCTTCAACGGTCTGTCCAAATACTTGCACAATGTATGGATTACCGGTCACATCTGAAATTGATGCCATATCATTGACCAGTTGTTCTGCTCGATCTTTATCGAAATCACCGGTCAATTCATCGTTAAGAATATTGTGTCCGCCGTAGAAAATGGTTCCTGCTAAAACGGTAGGATATTCTCCAGGCTGTCCACCCATTTTGACTCCTGCGAAGTCAAAAACTGTTTGTTCTTTATCAAATTTAAACATTTAAATTAACCTCTTTTTGTTTCGACCTAACTATATTCAAATTAACTTTATAAAAATTAAATTTAGGTCTAACAATATATTTTATTTAGTCATATATAAGTTAGTATTATAAATTTTATAATATAAATTGAAATTTTTTAATCACTGTTTAATATTTTTTATATTATTTTATAAAATGTTAAATCAAAAAATAATAAAGTATATTTGATATCAAACAAAAAGAGTTAATATTTGGTTTTATTTGGTCATTTACTTTTAAAAAACATAAAATAGATGATTGTTAATGATTAATCATGATTAAGAAAATCAATTGTAAATTATGAGCGGTATTATAAAAAAATTAAGTTTAAATTAATATTAATAAAAATTATGGGCAATAATATGGAATTGTATCTTTTAAGAAGAGAATATTTGGTTATTTGAAAAAAAAGCTGTAAAAAATCTATGACATGAATTTATAAAAATTAGTATGATTGGCTTAAAATTAAATATCTTTTTAGATTATTATTTTTTTAAAATTTAAAAGCTTATCTTAAATTTTTTTCAAGATTATACTAAATTTTATAATATTGCTTTATATATAATTTTAATTAAAGTTTATAATTAAGTCAATTACATTTGTATAATTGATTACATGCTTTTATTTTTAATTCATATTCTTGGGCGCTGTTATGGAAAATTCAAATCAATCAATTCAAAAAAATTATGTTGAAATTATCTCCAACAATGCGATAATAAAGCATTATGTTAATGGAATGTCTCGTTTTTTGATATTGTGGATTCTTAGATATAAAGGTCCGATTCATGGTTATGCAATCCTAAAGGAATTGGATGCGTTTTTTGAAATATTGATTGAAGAGGGATCGTTGAAAACATCAAATCCCAGCAACATATATCCTATTTTGAATAAGATGGAGGAGTTAAATCTCATCATCAGTGAATTTAAAATTAAAAACAACAAGAAACTGAAGTATTTCAAAATTACCGATGATGGGGAGCATGTATTGGAATATATGTATTCCCGTTTTGACTTGATTCACAACAATGACCAGTGGAAGCTATTGTTTGAAGACATGAATTAGTTTTTATACTCTATTCGCCAATATATGAATACAAGTAGGTAAGGGAGAAAATGTATAAAAAAATTTTATTCTTTTCAATATTGCTGATTTTATCTATGGGGTTGGTATCAGCTTCAAACAGTGATGGTGCTGATTTGAATTCAACTGGAGATGCATTGAATCTCAACATTGATGAAAACGATTTTGATGAGATTTCACAAACCAATATTGGGGAAAATCAAAGCAAAATCGAATCAAAAGACATCACAACTTATTATATGGAAAAATGCGAACTGGTCGGATATCTGAAGGACAGTGGCAGTCAGCCTATTTCAAACAGAACAGTTTCTATTTTTATCTGCGATAAGGTTTACAACAAGACTACTGACAATTTGGGAAAAGTGGCTTTGAAAATCAATCTGAAGCCTGATTCTTACCTGGCAACACTTAAGTTTGACGGTGATGAAAATTACACTTCCTGCAGTGCGGATGTCATTGTCAATGTCAAAAAGGCTTCACTGGCCATTGAGGCCAAGGACTATAAAACCTATTGGCATTCAGATTTGTTCTTCAAGGCTAAAGTCATAAATAAGAACACCAAAAATCCTGTTGGAGGAATCAAAGTCGCATTTGAAGTCATCACAAATCAGAATAAGCATAAGATCTACTATGCAACTACTGATTCCAAAGGGGTTGCGTATCTCAAAAGGAATCTGAAAGTGGGTTCCTATAAGGTCGTAACAAGCATTAAAGATAAGAAGAACATCAATTCCAAAAAAGCCAAGGCAACCATGACAGTCAAGCCGACAGCAGAAACTGGATGCTGCTCATTTTATCTGCAGGTCAGTGGCACTGAAGCTGTGGCAGGCTTCAGGCGTGATGCCACAAACGCTTTAAACATTTACATCAAGGCAGTGAAATGGCACGGCAGAACCGCTGTAAAACAGTATAAGCTGGGCAATTCATACTTCTTCCATTTAATCACCACTTCAGACGGATGGATGGTCGGAACAGGAGGTATTGACAATCCAGGCATCAACAGAGCCATCGAGAATCTTGCAGGAAAGATGGTCAGCTCAGGTAAAATCAAATCATCCTACCTGAAAAAGATTATGGCCTATGAGCAAAGGCTGGGATTGGGTCATTTCTCAATCAAGGCTCCGAACGGAAAATTTGCAGTTGTATGGGGAAGCGGAATATATAACGGCAAATTGAAACCTGGCGAATATTTCAGCTCTCCTAATGGAAGATACTGCTACAGGCATGGTGATTGGACAAAATTCAGCGACAGCCCTACAAAAGCCGCAATCAAGGTGGGAGCTACAGATTCATATGGTGTAAACAGACGTGACATAACCATATTCCACTGGAAAGCGACAACAAAGGACGGCAAAACAACTTCACTGGTAAATGCTTACGGAGCAAACGACAACGGGCGCTCTGTAGGAAGATCCACAGCATACCTTAAGGATGACATCTACTTCAAAAACAAGTTCATCTCCAAAAACAAGCTTCCGAAATCACCGTCCAAGATTCTGCTTGGAACCCATAAGTTCGGAAGCATCGACAAGCTGATTAAAACACAAACTACTGTCAAGGCTTCAAAACTGGTCAGGCTTCAAAACGAATCAAAAACATTCGACATTACCGTAAAGGATAAGAAGACCAAAAAGGTCATCAAAAACCTTAAGCTTAAAATAAGAATAGGCAAGAAGACCTATTCGGTAAAGACCAATTCAAAAGGCATTGCCAAGTTCAATACCGATGCCCTTATGCTCGGCAGATACAATGTGACAATATTTTCAGACAACATCAAATATTATGTTTCCGCTAAAAGTACAATCACAATCAAATGATTGTACAATCTATTTTTTTAGGCAAATTAACTTTTAAGTATAATAATCTTAAAATATTATATCATGTGTTCAATAGTTGGTTTGCAAGGCAAGTTTAAAGGAAATGATGTAATAAAAATGTTGAAATCCTCTAAAAACAGAGGTCCGGATTCATCAGGCGTTTTTCTTGATAAGATTCACACTGACATTAACATTGACGAATTTGCAGATGATAGGGAATATGAAATGGCTTTCGGCCATAATCTTCTTTCAATCTATGATTCAAACGATAGAGTGTCAAAGGCCCAGCCTGTTGAAAAGGATAACCTTGTTTTGGTCTTCAATGGGGAAATCTACAATTTCTTCACAATGAGAAATTTCCTTGCCAAAGTGGGAGTCGAGGCCGAAATCACATCAGATGCTGAAATCCTGATTTACCTGATTGATTTTTATGCCAAGAAACTGGACCTGTTAAAAGCGGTCGAATCAGCCATCAGATTAATTGACGGAGATTATGCCTTTGCAGTATGGGACGGAGAAAACCTTGCTATTGCACGTGACCCTTTGGGAGTAAAGCCATTGTTTTACGGACAAAACGATAATCTGAAAGGATTTGCATCCACAAGACAGTCCCTAAAAGAGGTTGGAATAACCGACATTGACGCCCTGAAACCTGAACATATCCTATACAACGGTGAGGACATTGCACCTGCACAGCCGATTTATGAAAAGATCTTTGAGGGAGACGTTGCAAAGATAGACAAAATGCTTAGATTGAGCGTCATCAAACGTGTGGAAAGCCTTGCAGAAATCGGAGTCATATTTTCGGGAGGGGTTGACAGCTCATATCTGGCACTGCTTTTAAAGGAAATATCAGACAATGTTGCGTTGAAAATCAAGCTTTATGCGGTTGGAGTTGAGGGTTCACAGGATGTTGAAGCGGCAATCTATGCATCAAAATTCCTTAATCTGGATTTGGAAATAGTTGAGGTCACCGAAGACATGGTGCGTGAAGCGCTGCCGCAGGTTGTAAACGCCATAGGTGATGACAATCTCATGAAGGTCGGAGTCGGACTGACAACATATTTTGCAACCAAGAAAGTGGCAGAGGACGGCATCAGGGTGGCAATTTCAGGCCAGGGTGCAGACGAGCTATTCGGAGGATATAAAAGATATGTCCAAAGCTTCATTGACGGAACACTGAACTATGATTTGAGGGTTGACATGTCGAACATGTACCATGTCAATCTTGAACGTGACGATGCATGTTCAATGCTCAATTCAGTTGAGCTCAGATTGCCTTTTTTAGACAAGAAGCTTGTGGAACTGGTGCTGAACATTCCGGACAACAAAAAAATAGTATCAATGCATGATGACATGAGAAAAAGCATTTTAAGAAAACTTGCCTTTGAAGAAGGCCTTGACTATGAAATAGCATACAGACCCAAAAAGGCGGCGCAGTACGGAACAGGAATCGACAAGATACTTCGCAAAAAAATTGTCAAGGATACTGATTTGAGTTCCTATCTGTAGCTATCAATCTTTAACTATATTAATGGTGAAAAATAAAATATTAATATTATTTATTATTAAGGAGTTTTTAATTCATGACAATCGAAAAAGATGCGGAAGACATTATAGAAAAATTTTCAAAAATATTGGAAGACATTCCAGATTCAGATGAAACCTGGTACATTACCGATAATTTAAACTTAACACGTGAAGACGAATCTCACGGTAAAAACCCGGAAAAGATTTTGAGAAACGCAAGTATTGACAAAGACGGTAATCTCAAAGTTAAAAAAGCTGATTGGACTGCTTAGTGAGGGATTTTAATGAAAATGAATTTAGTTTTAGAACTTTTGGATGTTCCGGGCCAACTGGTTTCCGTACTTGAACCTATCGGAAACTTAGGTGCAAACCTGGTTACAGTCATCCACAAAAGGGAATTTAAAAATGAGAAAGGTATGGTTCCCGTTCATCTGACAATTGAAGGAGAACGTGAAAACCTATTCAATGTCATTCAAAAATTTGATGATTTGGGATTTTCTATCGTTGAAATGGACGGTGTTGTCAAAAAGGAAATGATTAGTACCATATTATACGGACACATTGTTGACAAGGACGTAAGGGACACCATGGACAGAATCAATGCACTTAAAGGAGTTAGCGTAGCAGGATTTGACATAAGACTCGATGGCGAAAGGGAATCCACTGCACTGGTTACTGTTGAAACAGATTACGGTAAAAAGCAATTTGTGTTTGATAAGATTAAAGAAATTGCTGAGGAAAAAGATTTACTAATGATTAATGAAGTTTAGGGATTATTATGGATGAATGTAAAGTCATTATAATGGGATTTGGTGCAGTAGGTCAAGGCGTGGCCAATGCAATTTCCCTTAAAAAGGATTTGATTAGTCAAAAGACAGGAGTGGCCGTAAAGGTTGTGGCTGCTGCAGATTCATCTTCATCTGCAATATGTGCCGATGGGCTTGATGAAAAACTGCTTGTAGAGACTAAAAACAATGAAGGAAAATTATCTGCTTATCCTGAATTCGGAAGCGATAAGTGCGGTGAAGAGGTATTGGATGCTGTTGAATATGATTGTCTTATTGAAGCTACTCCTACCAATATCGTTGATGCGGAACCTGCATTCTCACTAACACTCAAAGCTTTCAGCCAGGGAAAGGATGTAGTGACATCAAACAAAGGGCATTTGGCATTGAAATTCAAAGAAGTGGTCGGTGCAGCACAAAAAGCAGGTGTAGAATTTAAATACGAAGCAAGTGTTGGTGGAGCAATGCCAATCATCAACTTCACAAAAGAAACACTTGCATCATGTGAAATAAAATCAATCATAGGTATTCTCAACGGTACCACAAATTACATCCTGTCAAGAATGACAACAGAAGGAACAGATTACGAATCCACATTAATTGAATCACAGGAATTGGGAATTGCCGAAACAGACCCTACACAGGATGTTGAAGGTATTGATGCAGCATGCAAAACAGTAATACTTGCAAATTCCCTTTTAGGAATTGACGCAACATACAGTGACGTGACAGTCTCAGGTATTTCAAACATCAATTCAGATGCAATCGAACTTGCCAAAAAGGACGATTACCTGATTAAACTGATAGCTGAAGTATCCCATGATAATCTGCGTGTATCTCCACGTCTGGTTAAGAAAGGAAGCTCTTATGATGTGGGAGGAACCCTCAATATGGCTACAATCCACACTGATTTGGCCGGAGACATCACTGTAATGGGGCTTGGAGCAGGATCACTTGAAACTGCTTCTGCGATGTTGACTGACTTAATTAGTATTTTAAAAAATAAAAACTAATTAACTTTCTTTTTTTATTTTTATCTGATAATATGAAATATGTAATTTTTATCCCTGACGGGTCAAGCGACTATCCGATTGATGAATTAGATGGAAAAACTCCTTTGATGGTGGCAAAAACACCAAATATAGACAAACTGGCAAAAGGAGGATTTGGAGGATTTACAAACAACGTTCCCGACCAGTACACTCCGGGCTCTGACGTTGCCAACATGAGCATTTTCGGATATAATCCTGCTGATTACTATACTGGCCGTGGACCACTTGAAGCGGGTAGCGAAGGCATTCCTACAACACCTAAGGACGTTATCTTCAGATGCAATACAATATTTTCTGAAACAGACTTGATGGATGACTTCAATGCAGGCCACATTTCCACTGAAGAGGCCGATGAGCTGATGAAAGGATTGAACGAATACTTCACAGAGAAGTATCCTGATTTCAAAGGCAAATTCTACACAGGCGTAAGCTACAGGCATTTGTTCATCTACTCATGTGACAGCGTTGAAGATGCTGAAAAATTGTCTTCAATCAAAACAATGCCTCCTCATGACATTGTCGGCGAAAAGTTGATCGATAATCTCTTTGGAGACTGTGAATTGGCTCAGGAAATCCAGGAGATAATGTTTGAGTCAAGGGAATTTCTTAAAAACGCTGATGTTAATGCAAAACGTGAAATCCCTGCAAACATGGTATGGCTATGGGGGCAAGGGGTGACACCAAGCCTTCCTAACTTCGAGGAAACCTACGGAATAACAGCATCAGTAATCACAGGTGTTGATTTGCTTAAGGGAATCGGAAACTTCGCAGGAATGAACATCGTCAATGTTCCTGGAGCAACAGGTTACTTCGATACAGACTACAAACAGAAAGGTGAATACGGTATTGAAGCATTGAAGGAAACTGATTTGTTGTTGATTCATATCGAAGCTCCTGACGAAGCGGGACATGCTCAAAACATCGAGGAAAAGGTCAAGGCCATTGAAAGGATTGACGAGTTTATCGTAGGTCCAATCATTGAAAGTCTTGAAGGCGAAGACTTCAGGGCGGCAATACTTCCTGACCATCCAACCCCAATTGATGTGGGAACCCACACACGTGACGATGTGCCTTTGATAATATATGATCCAAATCAGGAAGGGGATGAATGCGAATCATTTGATGAGGAAGGGGTCAAGAAAGGTTCACTTGAAAACAGACCTGGACATTTCTTGGTTCAAAGATTGATTTTAGGAGATTTTTAAATGAAAGTATTATTGGTTAATGGAAGTCCCCACAAGGATGGCTGCACATATACAGCACTTACAGAAGTTGAAAAGACATTGAACGAAGCAGGCATAGAAACCGAGATATTCTGGATTAAGACAAAACCTATTATAGGATGTACAGCATGCCTCAAATGCCGTGAAAAGGGAGAGTGCACATTCGACAATGATGTCGTCAACGAGTTCGTCAAAAAGGCTTACGATGCAGACGGATTCATATTCGGCTCACCGGTCTATTATGCAGGTGCTACTGGAGCAATGACATCATTCATGGACAGGGCATTCTATTCAAATGCACAGTCAACAGGCCTTGAAGCGTTCAAGCACAAACCCGCTTCAGTAATCTGTTCTGCAAGACGTGGAGGAACAACCGCAACATATGAACAATTGATAAAATACCCTGGAATATCCCAGATGCCGATAATTTCATCATATTACTGGAACATGGTTCACGGAAACACTCCCGAAGAGGTCAGACAGGACCTGGAAGGCCTTGCCACCATGAGGCAGCTTGGACGAAACATGGCATTTTTCCTTAAATGCATTGAAGCGGGTAAGAATGAAGGTTTGACTCCTGAAGAGGAACCTAAAATAGCTACAAACTTTATAAGATAATATTATGAACATTTTTAAAACTCCTGAAGGCTACATTTACTCAAATCGAGCATTGCTTGCACTGTTCATACCATTGCTGATAGAATACGGTTTGGAATTCTTTGTAGGTTTGGCAGATTCCATCATGGTTGCTTCATTGGGTGAAGCTGCAATTTCGGGAGTTTCTTTGGTTGACTTTTTAGTTCAACTGCTTATTTTTTCTTTTTCAGCTCTTGCAACGGGCGGTGCCGTTGTAGCGGGACAGTACCTTGGTGACAATCAGATTGAAAAGGCACAGAACTCCGCAACACAGCTGGTATGGTTTTCAACAATACTTTCCACAGTTTTAATGATTTGCGTAATCATTTTGAGGCAGTTTCTGATTGGAACTCTCTTCGGTCAGATTGAAGCTGACGTCTGGCACAATGCCGAAATGTATCTCTACATAGTTGCATTGTCAATTCCGTTCATTGCAATCTACAATGCAGGTGCGGCAATATTCAGAACAACCAACAATGCGGATTTGCCGATGAAAATACTTCTTGTCTGTGACATATTGAATGTTGTGGGAAATGCAATATGCATATTCTATCTCGGATGGGACGTAAGGGGAGTGGCCATTCCAACGGTAATATCAAGGGCGCTGGCTGCGGTTTTAATAATGTATTTTGCAGTCGATGAGGACTACAAGCTCCATATCAAAAGGACATTGAGGCACAAGTTCGACTTCTATATTCTGCGAAAGGTGCTGCAGGTGGGCATTCCATACGGCGTTGAAAACGGACTTTTCCAGTTGGGCCGTGTTCTTGTATTGAGCATAGTCTCAACATTCGGAACAATGGCGATTGCCGCAAACTCAGTGGGTTATGCGATAGGCATATTTTCAGTGCTTCCTGGCTTTGCAATCAATCTGGGTTTGACTGCTGTCATTTCAAATTGCGTCGGGGCAAACGACTACGAACAGGCAAGATACTACAACAAAAAATGTTTAATCATTGTCATAATTTCCCATATTGTCATTAACGTTGCAATTTTCGCATTGCTTCCGTTGATCCTGGGCATATACAATCTCTCAGCCCAAACCGCAGCAATGACGACTGAAATGGTAATCTGGCATGGAATCTTTGCAATCATAATCTGGCCGATATCATTTACATTGCCGTCCACATTCAGGGGTGCGGGGGATTCAAAATCTGTGATGTACATAAGCCTTGCGGTAATGTTTGCATGCAGAATAGGTCTCTCATATGTCATTGCAGACTGGATGGGAATTGGAGTCTTCGGAACATGGATTGCAATGTTCATCGACTGGTATGTAAGGGCAGGAATTTACGTTTACAGATATTTTTCAAACAAATGGACACATTATAGGGTGGTATAATGGCAGAAATTGAATACAAGGAAATACATGAATTCAAAAAGGATGATTTGCAGGATCTCTTCCTGTCAGTCGGATGGTCTTCAGGCCATTTCCCGGATAAGCTGCAGGTTGCAATGAGAAACTTCGAAACGGTAATCTCAGCATGGGACGGCGACAAACTGGTAGGTTTGATATGTGCAATGGATGACGGCATCATGAATGCATACGTCCACTATCTTCTGGTGAGGCCTGAATATCAGGATGGGGGAATAGGAAAACATTTAGTCAAGAAGGTTAAAGATATCTATAAGGATTATCTGAGAATAGTCGTTGTCGGATATGATGATGAAGTTGGATTTTACGAAAACTGCGGATTTGAAAAGGCGGAAGACGCCAGTCCGCTTTTCATTACAGACTTATGGACATGAGGTGTTAATATGATAGAAAATGAAGACATATTCAACAAATTAGTGAGTTTGGTAAACTTGAATGATGCGCATTTTAAAGTTATGCTCGACAATCAGACCCTGATTTTAAAAAATCAGGAAGTTCTGTTTAAGGAAATCGACAAACTCAATGAAAGATTGGATAAACTTGAAAAGGAATAGGTGCTTTAATGGTATTGTTCAGAGGAGATGTCAAGTGCAAGAGCCTTCAGAGAAGAACATCCATCAGCGTGATACTGCCGTCGGACAATATTCACTTCCTGCAGGATGCTGAGGAAATAGTCCCTCAACCGTACCGGACATTGTACCTGCTTCACGGACTGTACGGAAGCGACGACATATTCCTTGCAAACACATCCATCCAGAAATTCGCAGAAGACCATGGGATAGCTATTGTCATACCATGCGGCGAAAACAGTTTCTATGTCGATAATGTCGCCTCCCATGCCTATTACGGGGAATATGTCGGCAGCGAACTTCTTGACATTACCAGAAACATTTTCCCATTGTCAGACAAACGTGAAGACACATTCATCGCAGGTTTTTCAATGGGAGGATACGGTGCCGTCAGAAACGGTCTCAAGTACTCTCAAAACTTCTCGAAAATCGGAATGATATCCTCAGCGCTAATCACTGATGATATTGTCAGCTACACCTCCGATGATAATGTGCTGCGGTCAAGAGAGTTTTATGAATCAATCTTCGGCAATCTGGATGAACTTGAAGGTTCAGACATGGACCCAAAGGCACTGATTGATGACTGCGATGAAATTCCGGATATTTTCATGGCCTGCGGATATGATGATTTTTTACATAACAAAAACGTTGATTATTATGAGTTTCTCAAATCAAGGGATGTTAATGTCGATTTCATTGAAGCTCCAGGCGAACATACATGGGAATTCTGCGACACTTACATCAAGGAATTCATTAAGACGTTGGTGAGGTGAGATTATGAAATGTCCAAGATGCGGAAATCAATTAGACATAGACAAGTTTTGCTTTGAGTGCATGGAATTTTTTTATGATGCTGAAGAAGACGATGACTATCAGGATGACGGATTTGACAACATTAACGATGATGATTACGACTCTATGGTAAACAATGGAGATGAAATATGTCTGAACTGCACATACTGGTCTGTAAGTCCCTATGGCTCAGCCCACGGAATGGTGTGCAGAAGAGGATATATGACAGAGGGTCCCGGAGATTCCTGCGGGGATTTTGCGCCTGAAATGCATTTTGCAAGCTACGGTGACAGCGGCCAATACCAGTTCAATGAAACTGGTAGGGCTATTTCAAACAAATTGTACCATTGGAAAAACAATCGATAATCAATATTTTTACCATCTACTTTTAAATGAGAAATTAAATTTTTATACCATGATGGAGTAAAATTATAAATGTAGTTTTAAATTTTAAGGAGAGGATTTATCTGACAAAATATATTATTATAACTGGTGGGGTTGTAAGTTCCATAGGTAAAGGTATAACATCTGCATCTATGGGTAGAATTTTAAGATCATACGGCTTAAACGTTTCAGCTATTAAGATAGACCCATATTTAAACTGGGATTCAGGAACACTCAATCCGTATCAGCACGGAGAGGTATTCGTAACTCATGATGGTATGGAAACAGATTTGGATTTGGGCCACTATGAAAGATTTTTGGATGTTGAGCTTGACGGTATTGCAAACATCACTACCGGAAAAGTTTACGAATCAGTAATCGCCAAGGAAAGGGAAGGAGGATACCTGGGAGAATGTGTACAGGTAATTCCGCACATTACCAACCGTATCAAAGAAATGATTAGGCAAAATTCAGAAAGTGCCGATTATGATGTGGTTTTGGTTGAACTTGGTGGTACAGTAGGAGACATTGAAAGTCAGCCTTTCCTCGAAGCTTTAAGACAACTCAGAAATGAAGAAGGACGCGAAAACGTCATGTTCGTCCATGTTACATTCATTCCCTACCTGAATGCAGCAGGCGAATTTAAAACCAAACCAACCCAACACTCCACAAAAGAATTGCGAAGTGTCGGTATAAATCCTGATGTAATTGTATGCAGATCTCAAGAGCCAATCGACGATGCGTTAAGAGGCAAAATTGCTCACTTCTGTGACGTTGACGTAAAAGCTGTCGTCAACACTCCTGATGCAGGCACAATCTATGAAGTGCCATTGGTTCTGGATGAGAAACACATTGGAGAATTCATCGTCAAAAGAATCGGACTTGACATTGAACCTGACTCCTCCAAGTTGGACGAATGGAGAGAAGTAGTAAAATCCCTTAAAATCACAGAACCTGAAGTCACAATAGGTATTGTGGGCAAGTATGTAGAACTTGAGGATTCATATATCAGTATCAGGGAATCCCTGCTTCATGCAGCCGCAAGCATTGGCGTCAAAGCCAACATCAAATACCTGAGTTCCGATGTCGAGGAACTTGACAAGGAAGCATTGGCAGGATTTGACGGAATTCTGATTCCTGGAGGATTCGGTGAACGTGGATTTGAAGGAAAACTCGATGCAGTTGACTATGCAATTGAAAACAATGTCCCTCTATTCGGAATCTGTCTTGGAATGCAGTCAATGGTAACCCAGTTTGCAAGAAGAAACGGTTATGAAGATGCAAACAGCTCTGAATTCGATGACAATCTTAAATATCCTGTCATTGACATGATGGAAGAGCAGAAGAAAATCAAGAACATGGGAGGAACCATGCGTTTGGGCTCATATGACTGTAAAATCATTGAAGGTACAAAAACCTTTGAAGCTTATGGTGAAATCGACATCGAAGAACGTCACAGGCACAGATATGAATTCAACAATGACTACAGACAAGACTTGCAGGAAAAAGGAATTATCATTTCCGGAACCAGTCCTGATGACTTTTTAGTGGAAATTGTTGAGCTTCCGGATCACCCTTGGGCTATTGGTTGTCAATTCCACCCTGAATTCAAGTCAAGACCTAATAGGCCTCATCCATTATTCAAAGCATTTTTAGAAGCCATATATGAGTTTTCTAAAAATTAATTTTTTCATTTTTCCACAATATTACAAACAAAAAACAATTTAATGAGATGATTTTCTAGCTAATTAATATAATAGTTAGTAAAATCTATACTCATGATTATTAGTACCGTATTTTTAATTCAAATTATAGTTACAATCCTTTTTGCCATTTTGGCGTCAATTTTTGATGTTAAGAAGGGTTTTGTTCCGGACTGGTTAAATGATTTGCTGATATATTTTGGCCTCACCTCGAATCTGATTTTATCATTTATTTCAGGTAATCTTAAATACTTTTTAGCTTCATTTATTTCGATGGTTATCACTTATGTTGTATCTTATATGCTATGGAAATTGCATATGTGGGGAGGTGGTGATGTAAAGCTATTTACTTCCATCGCTACAGTTATACCATTTGGTTGGAATATTGAATTTTTCAATGTTTTTCCCGTGCTGTCAATATATCCCTTTGCATTCAGCGTAATTTTCAACAGCATACTTGTGTCATTTCCATTTCTGGTTGTCTTCACAACACATCTCATCGTCAAGAAGAACATGTTCAGCCGGAATGTCGATTTCCTCTTCAATATCCTCAACTATCAAAGCATGAGGCTGTTGATCAACAACACCCTAAACAAGAATGTCCATGTCAGCGACCTGAAGGAGGGCATGATTGTAAACGACTACTACTTCAACGACGACCACGTATGCAATCTCATAACTGATCTGGACAAGAATCTGAAAGTCTATAAAAGCAAGGACGACAAGTACAAGTATTATTTCAAGTCCCAAAGTGCAGGGGGAATCACCGTCCAGGACATGTATCTGCTCAAGATAATGTCTGCACAGAACTTCGTTTCGGACACATTTTCAATCAAGATTTCATTTCCATTCACTCCCGCAATCCTATTCGGTCTGATAATCGCCTTGAGCTATGGGGATTTGATGATGCTGATAACTAAAAATCTGGTTCTGGTGATTTGATGAGGGAAAACAGAGGCCAGGTGTCCCTGGAATATCTTCTCATATTCTCCATATCACTTATTATCTTGATAGCTTTCACCATGCCTCTTCTGGTGCAGAGCATGGACAATACATTTGACGTGTCAGATTCGCTTAAGGCAAAATCAGATTTGTCCAAAATAGCCGATTGCGTGAAGAGGGTTTACGGTGAAGGCCAGGGCTCCAGGCAAAGCGTAAGCATTGATGTCGGGGTGCCTGTCAAGATTGACACTGCCAGCAACCATGTCACATCAAAGATAAAACTTAAAAATGGAGAATATAAGACAGAAAAGATAAACGTCAAGTCCAAACTGAAAACCAACACATTTAAATTAAATAAGGGCATGCATACTCTTGTAGTCGAATGGCCGGTCGGCAGTGAACACATGATGATTTATGAAAAATAAGTGATTTTTTATACAAAGCTTTTTAACTACTTAATTTAAAATATTTAAATAATAGTTAAATGGCTGTGTGAATTTATGGAAATAGTTATTGCAATAATTTATGTCATTTTATTCATAATAATGATGGTATTTGTTTTTTCAATTGGAATGCTAAGAAATTACATGCCCAAAAAGGAAATAGTTTTAGTGCTTGTTGTAGCCTTTTTAATTGGAGCAATAGGAGGAGCATTCTTTTTAGAGCCAATTTATGAGGAATTACCCTCTGTAATGAGTATGGTTGAAAAAAACGTACCTGGTAATGAAGAGACTTTATATCTCGACTTGTCCTCTTCAATCAACATGAATGAATTAAGAGAGGGTCTGGAAAAGACTGAGGGTTTTAAATCTTTTAAGGAGACTGGAATTACGATACCGCTGTGGAAGTTCAATGACAGGGAAGTGGAATATTTCAATTACGTTTTAGGAAATATTGACTCTCACTACAAGCATTACAACGTCACAAAGGACGGCAGACTTGAAATAGAGCTTGAAAACTACACTTCCTATGAAGCTTTGAAATCATTTTCCGACTGGTATAAACTGGTTTACGGAGGATCAATTTCCTATGCTCAGGTACATGCCGAGCTGGTAGTGGATTCCGCTTCAGTAGACAAGTTTGACCAATATCTCCTGGATAAAGGGGTTGTGGCAAGCAACAGGTCAGGGCCTGTTCAGGACACTATGGCTGCCACCAATGAATCCATGATTCCAAATACATACTTTGTCGCATTGACAGGTGCAGTTGGTGTGGTCGTGGCTATATTTGGAATTTATTATGAATCATTCGGTGTATCCGTCAGAAGGTTTAGAAAATTCATACATGAAAAGCGAAAAAGGTAGGAAATATGAATGCTGCCGTTTTGTTTTCGGGAGGAAAGGACAGTACAATGGCATTGCACTATGCCTTGAGTAATGGAGAGGATGTCAAATATCTTCTTTCCATGAAATCCCGTAATGCTGAATCATACATGTTCCATGTTCCAAACATTCACATCACCGACTTGCTTGCAGAGGCGGTCGATATTCCGATAATGTCAGTTGAAACTGATGGGATTAAGGAAGAGGAACTTGAAGATTTAGGGCATGCATTCGAAAAACTCAAAACTTCAGGCGTCGAGTGCATATACACAGGTGCACTTTACTCGGTCTATCAGAAATCCAGGATTGAAAAACTTGGAGAGGAGGTGGGCCTTGAAATAATCTCTCCATACTGGCATGTTGATGAACTGGAATACATGAGGAAAATCGTATCCCTCGGCTTTAAAATCATCATCAGTGGAGTTGCCGCATGGGGTTTGGATGAATCATGGCTTGGAAGGGTTATCGATGACGATGCTATTGACGAGCTTGTCAAAATTCATGAAAAGTATTATATCGATTTGGCATTTGAAGGCGGTGAAGCCGAAACGCTGGCCATTGACGGACCTATTTTTAAAAAGAAACTTAAAATACTAAAAGATAAAAAAGAGTGGCATCACGATAGTGGTGTTTACATTATCGAAGATGCAATATTGGAAGAAAAGTGATTTAGAAACCGATTTCATCGAAAAATTCATTCAGTTCCTGCTCATAGCTTTCCAGGTCGCTTTCGTTTACTATGAGTCTGTCTGAAAGTGAAATGACATTCCCGATTCCAAAGCCGAGTTCCTGGAAATCTCTTTTTTCAAATTCCTTATATTCTGTGGAATCATCTTCCCTTTGTCTGATCAGCAATCTTTCAAAACGTGTTTGAGGATTTGTGAATATTGAAAGAATGAAAAAGTTCTCGAAGTTTTCCTTAAACATTTCCACTTCATGGTGGCTTCTGATTCCCTCAACGATAATGAGTTTTGCGCTGTCATCTTCGCTGATTTTTTTGATTTTCTCAATGGTCAGTTCGGAAATGATGTATTGGCCAAATTCCTCTCTCAATTTTCTGGCAGTTTCCTTGCTGGATTCCCCTCTTTTTTTAGCTTCTTCTCTTACAATATCGCCCATGCTGACGATTATTGCTCCTCTTTCTGATCCAATTTCTGAAACTGATGCTTTTCCAGAACCTGGCATTCCTGATATTCCCATTACTTGCATTATATTCCTCTTATTTTAATTTGTTCTATAGATTCTTTAAGATTTTCTTCATTGTCAAAGTCATTCACCATGTCCATCAGGACCTTTTTGTCCTGAGTCTTCAAATCCTTGGCTATTTTGGTCATGAATGGAATCGCCCTTACGATATTGTCCATTATTGAAACGTCAGACATCTTTGAAGTCCTTGACAGAGGATTCAAATCGATTGTGATAATGTTCTTGCCGCTTTTTTTAAGTATTTCAGCTCTGTCGCCATCTTCAAGTGGAATCAGTATTGTGTCTGCGGTGTAGATTCCGCTTTTGCTTGCAGATGACCTGCTGTTTTTGATGTCTGTGAAATATTCGATGTCATCATCAAGGGTTCCGAGGATTTCCTTGTATCCTCTGTCCCTGAAAAGGCTTGTGATAATCTGAACCCTTTCGTCTGTTCTGTAAAATAGGTTTATCTCAATTTTGGCGTTGATTTCCCTTGCCAGCTCGATGATTTCATCGATGGCAAGTGCTGTAGCGTTTCCGTTTACTGAAATAACCGGATTATCTGATAAAAGTAATGCTGCAACCGCAACGTACATCGCTCTTTTTGCAGGATAAGTTGTTTTTTCTCCAATTAAATAATCGAAGGCTTCTCCCCTTCCATGGGCAATCATCGCTGAGTCGGCAAGATATCCCTTTTCGGAAGCCTTTACAATTTTTTCCCTTAAAAGCAGGGATTCATATCTTGGATGAGTCTTTGGTATCATGTATGGTTCACCTATTTTAAATCAATAGTCATTTGGGCCAAATAGCCAACAAATGTTGTAATCAGTAATGTCAAAATGATCATTGAGAAGAAATGCAGAGTGTAATCGCTGAACATGAGTGTGCTTGCATTTGGATTGAGGAAAAATATGTAGTCTAGAATTATGTCAATTATTACGAATATCATTCCCACTGCCAGACCTTCAATGACCTCATTTTCATTGATGTTTCTAATGTATAGTATTGCAAAAAATCCAGTCACGACAATTACGATTGCCGGAACGAGTATGTTAATGTCAGGCAGGCTAAATGCAAATATTGGAGTAAATATTTCCGTTAGAATATATGTGAAAATCCAAATCAAAATTCCGAATATAATTGCTAATTTTATTTTCATATTCAAACCTTAGTATTAACTTTGATTTGAAAATATTAAAGTTTTTCTAAAATAAGTTTTTGGGATGGTTAGGTAGTATTTATTATAACTACCTAACAACTTGTTTTTCACAAGCTTTTTAGAGAAATGAATTTATAAAATTTGGCTGTTTAATCTATCTCTAATTGACTACAATGTAGTCAATTAATATGTTATGATGTTATAGTATATAAACTTATTTATAATTTATAAAAATTCAAGTGTACTTTATTAAAAAACTATATATTCCATAAATTAATAAAGTTTAATTGAATGACGCATTATGATGAACATGAAGAATACTTGAGAAAAGTCTTGTCCAATTCAATAGGCTCACAAAATCCATCAGAAAATGCAAAGAAAAAAGCACGTAGTCTTTCAAGTTCATATTTTCAAGATTATAAATATCAACTGTTAAATGACTATGAAGGGAAGCAATTAAAGGATATTGACAATGCAAAAGTTGTTTCAACCTCTTTCGGCGACACATTAAAGATTACCGAAAAGGAGAAAATCAGCTTCGACATATGGGACAACGACTTCACAAGCCAGATTAACCATAACCTCAAGCTCCTTCCGAAAATCGGAATCAGGACAGAACAGAATCTCAAAAGCAGAGGTTACGGAACTATCGAATCCTTAAAAGCCCATGACAGATACGGAGATAGTGCAGCAAAATTCATGGACAGAATCGATGAAATGTCTTTTTGTGAACTGATTGAAATACTTGATGCCAACAGATACACCAAAAGGTGCCGTGACAACATCATAAAGGCAATCAGCATGTGCGATAAGGAAAACTTCAAGTTCATGGATATAGAAACATTAGGCCTTTCCAATGTTCCGATAATACTGATAGGCGTTGCAGAGATAAAAGCAGACAAGATCATATCTTCACAGTACTTCTTAAGGGACATCCATGAAGAGCCTTCTGTCATTGAAGCATATCTTTCACATCTCGATGAGGACTCAGTCCATGTGACCTTCAACGGAAAAAGCTTTGACGTGCCATTCATCAAAAACAGGTGCCTGTCAAACAGGATTGATGCCGATTTGAATCTGCCTCACCTGGATTTGATGTATTTTGCAAAAAGCCTATGGGGCGAAAGGCTTCCTAATTGCCAGCTTCAGACAATAGAAAAGGAACTCTTTGGAATTGAACGTGAAGGAGATGTTCCGGGCGCATACATCCCGGATTACTACAATACTTATCTGGCCGAAAAAAATATAGGTCCAATCGTTCCAATTATAGAACATAATCGTCAAGATATTGTTTCACTTGCCAGTTTTCTAGAGAAAATGTATGAGGATGTAAATTAAAATGGGATTTTTAGACAGATTTAAAAGCAAAGACACCAAAAAGGAAAAAAAGCCTCTTCCGGATAATGTTGAAATAGATGAAGACCAGCTGGTGCTTAAGGAAATTGCAATAAACGGCAAGGACAGAACCGAAAGGGCGGTAGCTGCAGATAACATTACCGACCAGTTCGTTGCACTTGACATTGCAAAGAATGTGAAGGACCGTGCAATCAGACTGATAGCCGCAAACAAGCTCAAGGATGAACGGCTGCTTTGGGATGCGGCTGAAAACTCACAGTTCTTTGATGTGAGAAGCTTCGCTTACGAAAGGCTTGGCGAAAACAACAAATCAATATCCGAAATAGTCAAGAACACCAAGAAAAACAAAAACGTCGATGAAATATTCGAAAAGATTGTTGATGAAGAGACATTAACCGACATAGCCATCAACGCCATCGACAGAAACTACAGAAGACTTTCTCTAGAAAAGATAGAAGGCGAAGAATTTTTGCGTGAAATTGTTTTCAATGCAAAGGACTCATCAATCAGAAAATCTGCAGTCAACAAGGAAAATTTCACAGATGAAGATACTCTTTTTAAAGTAGCCAGTGAAGACAAGGACGAATCTGTTAAAATAGCTGCAGTCAACAAGATTGAAAACGAGGAAATCCTGGCAAAAATCGCCAAAAATGAGGATAACGCAAAAATCAGGTCAATCATTTTCGCCAAGATTACTGACAGTGAAATATTAAAGAATATCGCAATCGAGTCAGAAAAAGCTGATGTTCGCCTTGATATTGTAAATCAGCTTGACGACGAGGAACTGCTTGAGGAAATCGCATTAAACGACAGCGACAATGTCGTCAGGACAGAAGCCGTTAAAAAGGTCACCTCACAGGACACCTTGCTTAAAGTCATATCAACAGAAAAAGATCCGTTCGTAAGGCAGATTGCGGTCAAGAACCTGGATGACCGTGAGGAACTGATAAGAATAGCATTGGATGATGATGACCAGTTCGTAAGAAATCATGCCATTTCAAATCCTGCATTGAGCGATGAAGCTGATTTCACTTATATCGCAATCAACACAACCCATGAGGAAGTTGCATTCGAAGCGATGAGCCACATCACCAGTGAAGAGAACTACATTGACATATTGAAAAATGCAAAGCTAGATAACGTCAGAAAATCAACATTAGACCACATTGACGATTTGGAAACCTTAATCAGGATTGTGCTTGCAAACGAGGATGAGGAATTCTCCCTAAAGGCACTAAACAAGATTAAAGTTGAAAAGTGCCTGATAAAAATATACGAACAGGGCATAAGCGAAGCAATATCCGTAAGGGCAGTTTCACTGGTTAGAAATCAGGAATTTTTAACAAAGGTAGTTAAAAACGACGAATCATGGAGAGTCCGTGAAGTCGCATGTAAAAAAATAGTAAGTAAAAAAGTCCTAAAGGAAATTTCAATGTCTGATGAAAACGAATATGTAAGAAATGTGGCCAAAAAAAGAATGAGTTTATAAGAAAAACTCAATTTCTTTTCGCTCACTGTTGGCACTTTCAAATTCCGGTTTTTTAGCTTCAAAAGCATCTCCTGAAAACTTACGGGCATCTTCAGGACAGATATTGATGCATGCGGTGCATCTTGAGCACAAATCAAGGTCTGTAGAAATCGGATCATCATCGGGAATTGCCTTTTCAGGACAGATTGAAACGCAGTCATAGCAGAATGCACAGATGCTTTCATCACAGCTGATTTCAAACGGAAGCTGCTTATAATCCACGTATGGCTTGTTTCCGGGAATTTCAGATTCCAAACTTTCACCGGATTCTATTTTTCCAATGCATTTTTTGGCGAATTCATTTATCTTTTCAATATCATCTGAATCAGGCCTTCCGACTGCAACCCCGTCAAAGATTGAATGATGGCTTACTGTAGTAGCTGCTGCAAGCACATCAAAGCCGTTTTCCCGAAGAATTTCTACCAGCTCAAGCAGCGCATCACTGACATGTGCATTTCCATAGTTTGCAATTGCAATTGCTTTGGTATTGTTTCCTTTTATCTTTTCCAGTCTAGCACGGCCGCTTTTAGGAATTCTTCCTGCAAAGACAGGCATTCCGACAATTGCTATGTCCGTACCTGAAAATTCCTTTGAATCATTGAAATTCAACAAATCATAAGTTTCCTTATTTCCATCAAAATTGCTTGAAACCTGTTCTACAACCTTCTTGGTTGTACTTGAAGGGCTGAAAAAAACTTCTATAACATTTGACATACTCTCACCTATTTATTATATTGGGGACATGATTGATTTAAAAATTTCGAAAAGCTTCTTTTAATTTAGTTTTATAGAAATTCTTTAATATAATTAAATTATAAATTAATATTTGGTGATAAGATGGAATTAATGAGAGAGCTATCCTTGGCACCAGGTGTTTCTGGAAGCGAAGAGGAAATAGCTAAAATTATTACACGTGAATTAAAGGATGTAGCTGACAAAATTGAAACTGACAGTATGGGAAACCTGATTGCAACCAAAAAAGGTGAAAAGAAGGCTCCTACTGTAATGCTTGCAGCTCACATGGATGAAATAGGATTAATGGTAAGATACATTGACGATAACGGTTTTATTAAATTCTCAAACATTGGCGGAATCAATGATCAGATGCTGATGAACCAGACTGTAACCGTACACTCCTCCGTTGGAGAGGACATTGTAGGGGTAATCGGTTCAAAACCGCCACACGTAACCAAAGCCGAAGAAAAAAACAAGGTCGTTAAGGCTGACGACATGTTCATAGACATAGGTGCAAAAGACAAGGAAGACGCCGAAAAGATGGTCAGAATCGGAGACAAGATGACCTTCAATTCACTCTTTGTCGAATATCCGAACAACCTTATCATGGGAAAGGCCTTGGACAACCGTGTTGGATGTTACGTAATGATGGAAGTCTTAAAAAGAGTCAACACCAGAGCTACCGTTTACGGTGTTGGAACCGTGCAGGAAGAAGTGGGCCTTAAAGGAGCTAAAACCTCCTCATTCAAACTGAACCCTGATTTGGCAATTGCACTTGACGTGACACTATCAGGAGACCATCCTGGAATCAAGCCTGAAGAGGCACCTGTCGTAATGGGCAAAGGTCCTGCAATCATCTTGGCAGACGCCAGCGGAAGAGGAATCCTAACCCAGCAATCTGTAAAGGACATGCTCATCAAAGCAGGGGATGAAAACGACATCGACTATCAGCTTGAAGTCAGTGACGGCGGAACCACAGACGGAACTGCAATTCACCTGACCCGTGAAGGTATTCCAACAGGTGTTTTATCAGTGCCTACCCGTTACATACACACTCCGGTAAGCGTGTGCAGTATGGACGATATAGAATCAACCATACAATTGATTACAGCAGCTATAAACAACTTATAGCTACTTATTTTTTTATTTTAAGTAAAGGAGAAATCATGCTGAACGGCATAACAATAATGATTGTAAGCACAATCCCGGATATGTTTGCGGAACATTATTACTTTGTTAAACATGTTTTTCCACAACTAAAAGACATTTGCAGTGAATATGACATTTCTCTGGATTATGTTGATCTGTTTTTTTCCATGTCTGAAGATGAACTCAATAACGGCAGAACACTTCGCAAATATTTACAGTCAATTGATTTTGACAGGACTTTTTTTGTTTGCTTTAGAGGCCAGAAATTAGGAAGGGCTCCAACATACAAAAGAATCGATAAGAAGACATTGGATGAATACCCTGAACTTGTTGACTATATTGGGGATATTTCATTTACTGAATTGATTATCATGCATGCCCTGCAGCCATTTGAAAAGAATAACGATGGAGAACATAAGAATTTACCTCCCGTAAAACATGCTCTTTTCTATTTTAGGGACAGCAAATTCCTGGATAATTTGGATAGTTCTCAAAAGGAATTTTACACTTCAAACGGCATTTCCGAAGATTCATTCGTGCGTGATTTAAAGCTCGCAATGGCCAAGGATTTGATTTTCAATGAAAAAGAAGAATCCGAAAATAATGAGAACGGGCCTCATATCAACATTCACAAATACGAAGGAATTTGGGATGATGATTTAAGTTTAATGGAAGTGCTGGACAATTATATCCATGAATATGCAAGTATGAACAATTTTTCCTATGATTTTCTAAGTAAATTGGGTTCCAGAATTGATTTTGATGATTTAAAAGGGTCTTTCAGTGATTTTAAATGTGAAGGGAAAGATTTAAAAGAAGTGATGGCTGAAGACTTTTTCAATGAACTGAAATTGGAATTTCCAGATTTATTTGAATCTGTCGTCTGATTTTTGGGATTTGGCCTTTTTGTGTTTTGTTTCAAACCATCCGATTTTTAGCTCGTCAATGGTATCCTCATATAATTGGGGCACGTACGGTTTGATGTCAAGCAGCGGTGTTCCGTCCAGAACGTCAATGTTTTCAACGCAGACCTTGTTGTCCTTGACATCGATTACTTTAACGACGCTCATTCCAATCCTGTTTGGCCTTTTGGGAGATCTTGTTGCAAACACTCCATGAGTGTTGTCGTCCATAAAAGGTTTGACTTCAAGCATGTATCCGTCCACTTTGTGAAGCAAATATATTATGTGAATATGTGAGAAGTCTTTAAGGTCTTTTAGCCCATCTGCATATTTGTCTTTAATTTCTATTGTTCCCTTGACTCCTTTTGCACCAGTTGGTTGAATTGGCATGCCTTCTATTTCTTTGAATTCTGTATGAATTGTGCCTATTGATTCCATTTCGATTTTCATGATTATATTTATCAAGCTGTTTTTTAATAAAATTTTCTAGATGCTTTATATGCTACATGGTGAAAAATTATGAATTTCGATAAATTTTTCTATAAATTAATTATTGTAATTTAAATTAAATAATACTAATTATGTAATTTATTTTTTTAATTTAAAATATTATTTGATTAATATATTAATTTTAATTTTTTTATATTTGTTTTTT
>NZ_CAMVPN010000010.1 GCF_947169325.1 uncultured Methanobrevibacter sp.
TTATTCCCATTCATTAAAGATAAAATAGATGGAAATTCAGATACTCAATTCATTGCTGTTGAACCTAGTGCATGTCCAACTCTTACTGAAGGTTCCTATCAATATGACTTTGGTGATACTAACGAATTCACACCAATGCTTAAGATGTTTACCTTAGGGCATGACTTTGTTGCTCCTTCAGTTCACGCTGGAGGTTTAAGATATCATGGTATGTCACCTATTGTTTCTTTATTAACTAAAGAAGGCTACATCGAACCTAGATCAGCTCATCAAGTTGATTGTTTCAATGCTGGAATTACATTTGCACGTAATCAAGGTATTGTTCCTGCTCCGGAAACAACTCACGCTATTAAAGTAACTATAGATGAAGCATTGAAATGTAAACAGACAGGTGAAGAAAAAACTATTGTTATGAACTTCTCAGGTCATGGAATGTTAGACTTGAAAGGATATGCTAGCTATTTTGAAGGAACTATGCAAAATGCTAAATAATCCTTCTTTTATTTTTTTGATTTTATTTACTTATAAGTTATAACTTATACTTTATAATTATAACTTATAACTAATAAGTTGCAAGTGCTAAGTTATATGTGAAAACAAATACTTTATAAGGAAGAAGTTATAAAATATAACTTATTTGTTAAAAGTTAGTTATGATAAGTTATTTCTTAAAACTTATTTTTTATAACTTTAAAGTTTTAACTTAAAACTTAATTCCTATCCCTTAGAAGTTAGAACTTAGAAGTTATTTCCTTTAAGTTTTAAATTAAAAGTAATAACTTAATCCTTTTAACTTATACTGAATAACTTATCTGTTATTCTTTAAACCTTTTAAATTTTAAGTTATATCATAACTGATAACTTAAAACTTATCAGAAATAGGAGAATTCTTTAATGAGTGAAGTAATAGCGGTGATGAATCAAAAAGGGGGTTGTGGTAAGACTACTACAGTTGTCAATACTGCAACATCTCTAGCGGTAATGGGAAAATCTGTTTTGGTTGTAGATATGGATCCTCAGGCTAATGCAACCACTAGTTTCGGGATCGATAAGACCAAAATAGAAAATACAATATATGATGCGCTTATAGGGGATATAAATGTTAAAAAAGCAACAATTCCTACGTTTATTAAAAATTTGTTTATTATCCCAAGTAATATATCCCTTAGTGGTGCAGGTATGGAGCTTTCTCAACGTGAAAATTATCATATAATTTTAAAAGAAACTCTAAAAGATGTTGTACCATTATTCGATTATATCTTCATCGATTTACCTCCTTCATTGGGTGTACTTACTGTCAATGCATTAGTAGCTTCCGATAGTGTTCTGATTCCTATCCAAGCTGAGTATTATGCCCTTGAAGGTGTGGCTGATTTAATTAATACAATACAATTAGTTGAACAAAGACTCAGAAGCCCGACCCCAATTAAAGGAATTCTCCTTACTCTATATGATAAGAGAACCAGACTCAGTAAAGACGTTCATAAAGAGCTTAAAAGTCACTTTAGCGAAAGCAATTTACTGTTTAAGACCATCATTCCAAGAAATATCAGATTGGCAGAGGCACCAAGTTTCGGTAAGCCTTGCTTAATTTACGATCCAGACAGTACTGGAACTAAAGCTTATTTAAAACTTGCAAAAGAAATTCTTAAAAGAGATGAGGAGGGTATAAATGGCTAGAAAAGGTCTTGGAAAAGGATTGGATTCATTAATTCCAGAAATATATGATGAAAATTTTGACAGTAATTCACCTCAATCTCTTGAAGACCTGTTAAATGGAAATGAAGATACTGAAGAAGAGGTTTCATCTCAAGTAGAAGAAGAAAAAACCGATAAAAAGGAAAAAAACATATTTGAAGAAATAGAGGAAGAAAATGATATGGAAAGTGATTCTCCTTCCGATGAAACTAGTGGAGTACAAAGCGAAATCGAAGAAGGGGAAAGTAGTCAAGATGGCGATGCATCCGAAGAGGTATCTGGCGATATACCTCCTCAAGAGGATATACAAGATGCACAGAAAATCCAAGTAGACCCATCCCATATAGATGAAGTAACTCAGATTGTTGATAAAAATCCAAGAATCACCCTTTGGTCTTCTAGGTCTGCAGCAGTTTTAAGATATTTGAGAAAAACCGAACCTGAATTCAGTATTTCAAAAGAAGCTTCAACTCTCATTGATGAAGCTGTCTCTAAAAAATACCCTGAAATTTGGGAATTGTTTGACCAATACTGATTTTAATGTTATAGTAATTATACTATAATTTATACTACTTTTTTTGAATATATTATAATTTACACTTGAAGTTATAGTTAGCTATTCGACAATCTATTTGTTATAAAAAAATTCTATTATTTTAGTTGATTTTAGCTTTAATAATTTTCAATAATTATCACATTAACACTTAAAATAAGGCATATATGTCTTATAAATCAAACGTGGTTTGAAATTCACCGCTTATTTTGATGTAGGGTTCAGCTCGATTTACTACAACACCTAACTTTTTCAATTGTTCTATATTTGTAAAAGGCATTTTTTTTCGAATAGAAATAATTTTTCTTGCGGATTTTACTCCGATTCCAGGCACTCTTATTAGTTCCACCAGTGGTGCTCTGTTGATTTCTACAGGGAATATATCCATATTTTTTGCAGCCAAAATCTTTGGATCTTGGGTAAGGGAGAGCCTATCGTTTTCATCAAATACCAGTTCCTTCACATTATAGTGATAGTCATTGAGCAGGCTGTCTGCATTATAAAGTTTTGCTGTTCTGTCGGTGGAACATGCTTCCTTATTTGAGAATTCTGTCTCTTCAACAGGAGTGAATGCGGAAAAGTATGTTCTTTTCAGTTCTGATTTTTTGTAGATTTTCTCCATTCTTTCAAGTATTTCCTTGTCGCTTTCACTGTTTGCACCTACAATCAGCTGTGTTGTATGTGTTGAGTTGGGATATGTTGTGCTTTTGTGCTGCAGGCTGTTTATCCAAGATAACCTTTTAAGGATATCTTTGTTGTAGTCTTTGGTTGATGACAATTCCGCAAGTCCTGAAGGGGTTGCCGCTTCAATGTTTATGCTGACCCTATTGGCTAAGGCCATCGCTCTTTTAATCGAATCCTTGCTGGCTCCCGGAACAACCTTTAAATGAATATAATCGTCATATCCATATTTGTTTCTCAAAAGATGAACGGTTTCAATCTGCTTTTCCATTGTTTCGTCTACATCACCTGTTATCCCTGAGCTTAAGAATAGTCCATTGACCATTCCTCTACCATAATATCCAAGAAATGCCTTCGCAAGCTCTTCTGGTGACAGTTCAAGGCGTGTAAAGTTTCTTTTGGACTGGTTGATGCAGTACTTGCAATCGTTTTTGCATTTGTTTGTCAAAAGCGTTTTAAAAAGTGGAATTTTACAGCCGTTATGACCAGTGGCTTCATAAATTCCAGGCAAATTAACTTGTGAGCTCTTATGATGACTAACATAGTCGCATAAGTCATATTGTGCTGAATCTGTTAGGATTTTCATCTTTTCTAAAGTGCTCATAATCAATATTATGTCGGTTATATTAAATATTTTTTAGTTTTACAATATATGAAATCGGCTATTTATTGTATATTTTTTTCAAATTAAACACTGTTTAACAAATTTTTAATAATTTTTCCTATTTTTATCTAATTTTCCATAAATTTATTGAATGTAAAATATTCAGATTAATTTTTAAATTATGAATATGTCAAATCAAATTATCAAATAGATATTATTTTGTCTAATTCAATTATATTTCATTAAACTTTTGTAAAGTTTATATAGTTAAAATTTTTTTATATATTAACAGGTTTTAGTTCATGGCTCGCTGGAGATGATTTTTCTCCAATAGTTATTGAGTATTATACAATATTAATTGTATACTAAAACTGTAAATTTTAACTGGTGTAAAGAAAATGAACTTTAATTCTAGAATATTGAAAATTTCTATTGTAATTGCATTGATTTTCATGCTAATTCCAATTGTTGCAGCAGAGGATTCAACCGATTCTGTTTATGCAGAGGATGCTGGAATTGATGAAATTAATGCAATAGAAGCTCAAGATGACATGGAAGATACTGTACTTTTACAGGAAGAGTCTGATGATATTGTTGGCGATTCTGATGATGATTTATTAGATGATGAAGAGGAACCTACTGAAGGGGATTATGATTCTGAATTAGAACCTTTCGTTAGTGTCCCTGTTGAAGATGATGATGAATCAAGTGCAGATTTGCAAATCAGATCATTTGTTGTTCCTTCTAAATTAAAAGTTGGGGATTATGCTATCTTTACATTTATTGTAACCAACAACGGTCCAGATATGGCTGAAAATGTTGTTGCTTATGCAAATGTTGTAAGAGGAGATGTATTGTATATTTCATCCTCATGCAATAAAGGAGAATACAACTCTTATACTGGTGTTTGGGATATAGGTGATTTGGACGCTGGAGACTATGCAATGCTGCTTGTTCTCGGTAGGGTATTAACCGATGAACCGATTACTACACTTGCATATGTAAATGCTGATACTTTTGATCCTGACTATTCGAATAATTCTTTCCGTGAAACATTATATGTCGAAAGCGAAAACAGCGGTGCTGCTGAAGTTCAAAAAATGCCTGCAACAGGTAATCCTGTCGTAATGGCTATTTTAGCGGTATTGGCAATTGTTGGTGTAACAGTAGGAAGAAGAAATTAGGAATATTATAATAATATATTGGGAAGGTTCTATCGGAAAATATAAAATTTATTGTAGATTCAAAAATGTGCACTTTGAATTGATGATTTAGAAGTTATTTCAATGGGATGAATTTTGTTTCATTCAGTTCAAAATATGCAAAATTGCGCAAAGACCAAAGAAAATACTGTAAACTGCATTCATGTTAGTTTACCGACCAAATGGATTATTAGAATTAAAGTTTCATGTCTACAATATATAATATTTTCAGGGGGTATTTGACCCTGTCTTTTCACATTGGAACATCTCTTGATTTCATCCAACAGTTATTTAAAAAAATTAGATAAAATTCATTGAATGTACAAATTTTCTATAAGAATTTTATCCGGTTATTTTGCCTGATTTACAATATATTGCAGCTGTATAATTTCAGCTTTTTTCAAATCTTAAACGCTATTATAATTTTCATGATTAAATTTTTTTAGTTGTTGAAAATCATTCATAAAAACTAATAATTAATGGAAATCTTCAAACATATGGTATGATTGAATAAATTGATAAAAAATATCAAATAGATAACTAATTGTATATTTTTTGTTGATTTTTTTGATTAACTGTAAAGTATATATATGATGAAATGTCAATATAACACCAGTTATTAGAAATAATAATCTAAACTTTGAACATATTATTGATAATAACAATGAGAAAGAATATTGTTGTACAATATTAATATAAAAAAATTATAAGAATGAATATGAAAGGTGTCGAGAATGAACATCAAATCTAATATATTAAAATTATCCATTATATTTATGCTGATTTTAGTATTGATCCCAGTCGTAGCGGCTGAGGATTCCAGCGAAGCTTTTTATATAGAGTACGCTGAAGAAACTAGTGATGATGTCATTGTCGAAGAGTCTTATTCAGCTGATGAAGAAGTTGAATATGCTCAAGAACACACATTTATCTCAAATGAAAATGATGATGTTGGAAGTGACAGCGAAGATCTTTCAACAGACAATAATCATTTTGAAGAACCAGTTGCAGATAACTGTGATGCTAATATAATAGAACATGTTGAATGTTCTTATGATGTATCTCAAAATGTCCAGTTAAATGAAGATGATGTTAATTATATATCTTCAGACAATTTCGCCGATATAATCGATGAGGATACTTTTGAGAATGGTGATTGTGAACTTACAACCGAAAATATTAGTGTAATCAACCAAGGTTCATTATTCATTTCTAAAAATGATTTCAAGGAGAATATCATTTTAATTACAATAAATTTAAATACTGAAACTTCCAGCTTTGAGACGACGAGTTTCGATCGTGGAATAACGAAGATTCTGGAATTGAAGAATTCAATCTTAATCAGTCAGGACATCAGGATAGCCTGCTTAAACGATGTTGCATTTGACGTAGACAGCGATATCGTTGACTGTATCAACAAGGCTACCAATGATTTTGCTTTCAGTATTGACAATTCTGTTGTTGGAGATGGATATGGAATTTTAAATGTATGCAATTCTTGTTTTTTAAAATTTAACCCTTGTTTTTACGCTTTTGTTTCTTGTGAATTTTTAACCGTTGACGACTTTTTTGGTAGTGATTTTCTAATTGCTTTCAAACTTTTTTGTGATTTTGCTGTAGAACATAGTGAAAATGATCTAAATTTAGATAATTTTCAGGAATTTTACCGATTCAGTGGTAATATTAATATGTAGATTAAATAACTATAAGCTTAATTAATCGTTTTAAATCGTTGGCTATGATTTATGGTGGTTGATTATGGTTATAATCTTTTGATAAAATTTTTATCAGGTCAGTTATTCTAAATCGCTAAAATGGTTTTTATATGGCTGGTTAAAATAGTTATTTTAATTGAAATATATTTTATACAATATATTTCCATATCTTTTCTTTTAGCGAATGCTAGCGATAGCTTTGTTTAATTTTTTCTTATTTTTTATATCCAATTTGATAATTTTTTGCTTAAAAATTGCAAACATTTATATATAACTTCCATACAATATATTAATTAGTGCAGAAATGCATTCTTTCATATTATTCTATTTTTATATAATTTGTATGCAGGTTTTTTCTCATGAGATAATGAGGTAAAAACATGAAATTAAATGCGAAACTTTTAGTCGTCGCTTTTATTCTGGCGATCTTTTCAGTAGGTGCTGTTGCAGCTAGTGAAAACCTTACTCTAGATTCAAGCGAATTTACTCAAGTTCCACATGAACAGGTTGTTTCAGTTTCTGAACCAACAGTTCCGGAAGTTGAAACGACAAATCAAGAGACGTCTGCTGCTGATATTAATAATGAAGCATCAGTAAGTTCAGACAATAATTGTACTGATTCCCATTCAAAGGGATCTTTAAGGCAAGTTAAAAAGGGAGAATCACTGTTAGGTGCAACTAATGATGAGAATGTTTTAGGGGCAAAAACTATAACCCCTGCGGGAACAAAATTTTATAATATCCGTGATGCAATTCAAAATGCAGATGAGGGGGATATCATTGATTTAGGCGGTTTAACATATACTGGATCTAAAGTAAGTAATCTTGCTACTAGTAAAAAGATTACAATACAAAACGGTATTATTGATGGTATAGATGTTACTTCTGCTAGTCAAATTAATTTTAATAATGTAATAATTAAAGACGTACATTTTACAAATTTTAATTTCAAATTAGGAAAATGGTCTAGAGTATTTTTCTTTGTTGATTCAACTTTGGAAAATGTGAAGTTTACAAATTCCAGTCAAGACACCTATATGGGAATGTTTTCTGGTTTGACCAATACGAAAGCTATAAATGTGGTCTATGATGGTATTGTTTCTGGAACATGTGTTGCAGATTTAAAATATTCCAATTTAACTAATGTAAACTTTACCAATTCAAGAGTTACTGATGATACAAAAGGAACAGACACCGGACAATTCACTGTAATTATTGGTAGTATACTTGACAATTGTAATTTTATTAATACTTCTTCCAAACAGCACTCAGGTGCAATCTGTATGGCACGTGGGGAAAATACAGTAATCAATTCCAATTTTATCAATTGTACTGCATGGGTTGGTGGTGCAATCTATGCTCACGGTGACTTTATAGAAGGTAACAAAAAGTATACAATTGAAAATTGTAAGTTTATTAATTGTCATGCTGAAGAGGAAGGTGGAGCTTTAGGTCTTTCACACAACAACATGGATGTTAAAAATTGTGTGTTCATAAACAATACTGCAACAAAAGGTGCAGGTATTATGGTTGGAGGAATTAACCATCCTGCTGGTATTGATGGGGATAATTCTCACGGTCATAATATCACTATGGAAAATTGTTATTTTGAAAGAAATATAGCAAGCGAAGAAGGTGGAGCTGTACACATTAGTGGAGATAACAACACCTTTATTAACTCAAGATTCTATTTCAATGAAGCTCCGGAAGGCGGTGCAGTTCACATTACCGGTGAGAATGCTGTCGCAAAAGATTCAATTTTTGATGACAATTTTGCACACGGAGGAAAAGGTGCAGCAATTTATGTAAAAGGAAATTATTCTGATATTGATAGTTCTAAATTTACTAACCATGACTCTGAAATGGGTACTGTTTATATTTATGGAAATCACTTCACCTGTAATAACTCTGAATTTTACCATAACACTGCAGACCATGGAGGTGCTGGAATTTATGTGGAAGGTAACTATTCACATATTTATGGTTCCAGATTTGAAGACAATAACGCATCAAGGCACGGTGGAGCTATTCACTCCATAGGAGATCATGCAGTAATCAATAATTCAGTATTTATGGACAATCATGCACATCCAAGCATCCAAGATGAAGATTATGGATTGGGTGGTGCGGTTTACATTGACGGTAGGGATAACCAAGTTGCATACTCTAAATTTAAACACAATACCGCACGTAACGGTTCTGCAATTTATAACAGAGGGGATGACTTAGTTTTAATCGATGATCTATTTGAAAATAACCAGGCATGGAGTTATTTCCTCTTCACTGAAGCCAAACCTCCTGAATCTTACTGGAGTGAAGACATGGAAGTATTGGTCAACGTCACTCTTGTTGCGGGAGATAACCTTATCAATGCTATTTACAACGACCGTGACCCTGATGAGATCTATTTCTACAATGTTACATACACATTGAATCCAACAGATTTATACCCAACTGGTATCAAAACCACAAATTCCAGTGAACTTCACCCTGTGGATGGTGTGGAAAACAGTCATGGAGGCGCTGTTCTTTATCAGGATGCTCGTGAAGATGACCAGATAATAAAAGTTAATGTGACATATAAAGACGGTTTGGTCTTCCAATATTCCGGAAAAACCAACATGTACGGAAACGTTTTGCTTGCACTTAAAAAGGAAAACCTCACAGACGGTCAGTTCCACCCAGGTGTCTATAATGTAACTGCAGCTCACCCTGCCGATGAAATATATACTGCAATTGACAACAGTACCACTTTCACAGTTCATCCGCATGTAGATGTAAGCGTTACAAAAACAAGTAACAAGGATGTTTATGTGGTGGGTGAAAACGCTATATTTACCATTAGAGTATACAGTGTCGGAACCAATGCGACAAATGTAAAGGTTAGGGATATCCTCCCGTCTTCTTTGAAATATGTTGACTCTTCAGCAACTCAGGGCAAGTACAATTCCACAAGCAATGTATGGGATATCGGATTCATGCCTCACTGTGCATCTCAAACATTGACATTGACTGTCAAGACCACAGAATTAGGCGCTTTCAACAATGTCGTTAATGTGACCTGCACTGAAAAGGACTGGAATATGTCCAACAATGTGGACAACAAAACCATCAAGGTCGATTTATACTACACCAAGGAAGCTAATGTAACCAACACTTCAGCAGGTGAAAATTTCGAATATTACTTAAGGGTTTACAATACCGGCAGTTCTATGTACAATGAGACTTTAAGAGTCATCGATACCCTGCCTGAAGGAGTTCAATATTTGGGTGTTTATGATTTTCAAGGCGCCGATCTGGTTAGATATATCAATTATGGTTTCCAGCAGATTTGGGAAATCACAAATATTTCAGCAGGCACCCGTGCCAAAATTACCATTAAGGTTAAAGCACTCAAAGACGGTGTTTGGAACAACACCATGCAGGTATGGAATTATCCTCCTGTAAACGCTACCGTTAATGTGTCTTCAAATGCTGATTTGCGTGTAGTTAAAGAGGTTTCAGTTAAAAACACCAAAAAAGGAGATTTAATCGATTGGACAATTTTCGTTAAAAATGAAGGTCCGAGCATTGCTATGGGCGCATATCTTGATGACATATTGCCTGCCGGATTGGAAATTTATGGAATGACAATTGCTTCAAAAGGCAGTTACAACAGAAATATCGGAAGATGGACCATTGGGGACATGGCAGTCGGTGAAATACAGACTTTAACTATTACTACTAGAGTTACAGTTTCCGGCACATCAATTACCAACAATGCTACCGTAAACTCAACTACTCCGGATCCGGTACCTGAAAACAACTTTGACAATGAAACTGTTAATGTGACTCCTGAAGGAGACGTCGGCATTGAAAAATCAGTTTCAAGTCAGAGTGTTTCTCACAATTCCATTGTAATATGGACTCTCAATGTCACAAACCACGGTCCGGACAAGGCCACTGGAGTATATGTGATTGACAGATTGCCTAATGGCTTAGATTATATTAATTCAACCAGAACAAAAGGCAGTGCATATAATCCTGTTTCCGGAAGATGGGATATTGGCGAGTTGGCAAATGGTGAGTCTGCAATCTTGACAATCAATACAAAAGTAAACATTTACGACGGTTTTATTTCAAACAACGCTACTGTTTACAGTACTTCTGTTGATACAAACCCAGACAACAATCATGATGAAAACTTCACTCAGATTTCAACTGTAGCTGATGTAAGCATCGTTAAATTGGTTTCAAACCAAACCTCTCACTATGGTGATGTAATTGAATGGACAGTCATTGTAACCAACAACGGCCCTAATACTGCTGAAAATGTATATGTAATTGACTTTTTACCTGTTGTATTGGTACAGACCAAACAACCTTATATTTCCAAAGGTCAAATTGCTCACTTGGGTCAGAATGGATTATGGACCATTGGTGATTTGGCAAATGGTGAATCAGCATTCATTATTATTTACACAAAAGTCAACACAACAGACAAAACCATAATCAACGTTGCAAATGTAACCACTTCAACTTATGATTCCAATTTATCCAACAATTGGGCTGAAAATATAACCTATGTTCCTCCTGAAGCTGATGTTGAAGTTATCAAAACAGTTAATAATTTAACTCCTAATAAAGGAGATACAATTGTTTGGACTATTACAGTCATTAACCATGGTCCTGATGTAGCTGAAAATGTTATAGTAACTGATATATTGCCTGCTGGCGTAGAATATGTATCACATCAAGGTTCATATCACCATGGCTCAGGCATATGGGATGTCGGTAGCTTGGCACATAAGGAAACTAAAACATTAAACATTACTACAAAGGTTGTAGACACTGGTAAAATTACAAATGAAGTAAATGTAACCACCACAACCTATGACACAGATTTAACCAACAACTATGATAATGAAACCATTGATGTTCCTGCAATTGCTGATTTGGCAATCACTAAAGAGGTATCCAATAAGACTCCTAAGTATGGTGATTTGATCAACTGGACAATTACTGTTACAAACAATGGCCCTAACAATGCAAGAAATGTCGTCGTTAATGATAAGTTGCCTAAAGGATTAATTTATGTAACCCACAATGCAACTAAAGGTTTGTATGATTCAGTTCAAGGAATCTGGCAAATCGGGGATGTAATGCACTTTGAAAATGAAAGCATTGTCATTACCACTCGTGTAAATATCACAAACACTACTATAACTAATGTTGCTGTAGTTACTTCAACTACTCCTGACCCTGATGATTCAAACAATAAGGCCAACAACACTACTACAGTAGGGCCTGTTGCAGACTTGGCTATTGAAAAAACCGTAAACAATCATAGTCCTATTAAGGATGAAAATGTTGTCTGGACAATTACAGTCACAAACAATGGTCCTGATGCAGCAATCAATGCTGTTGCAACCGATGTCATACCAAACGGTTTGGTTTTCGTTGAAGCTACTGGTGACGGTACTTACAATTCTCGAACTAATTTATGGGATATTGGTGACATTGAAAATGGAGGAACCAGAGTATTGAACATTACAACAAAAGTGGATGTCAGTAAGGCGGTCATCACTAACGTTGTAAATGTAACTTCAGATACTCCTGATCCTGACGATTCAAACAACGAAGACAATGCTACCATTGATGTCGGTCACGAAACTGATTTGGAAGTAATCAAAACAGTATCAAACTCCACTCCAAAATCTGGTGATGAAATAATATGGAACATAACCGTCATTAACCACGGTCCTGATGACGCTATCGAAACTGTTGTAACTGATAAGTTGCCTGCAGGATTGGTATGGATTAGCGATGACAGTAACGGCAAATATAATCATGTTACCGGAATCTGGAATATCGGAACATTAAAGAATCACACTAATGTGACTTTACTGATTAGGACTTTGGTAAATGCATCAGGCGTAAACATTACAAACATTGCTAATGTAACCACTGATACCCGTGACACCAACGAGTCAAACAATGAGGACAATGACACTATCGATGTTCCTGCAGATCCAAAAGCTGATTTGGAGATTGTCAAAGTGGTATCCAACAAGAATCCTCGCTTCGGTGAAGAGATAACATGGACTATTAAAGTAATCAACAATGGTCCTGATACTGCATATAACGTAACAGTAACCGATAAATTGCCTTCCGGCTTAATTTATAAGGCTGACGATTCAAACGGAAAATACAACCCAACTACCGGTGTTTGGGATATTGGAGAATTGGCTAACAACGAACCTAGAGCTTTGGTTATTACCACATTGGTTAACATTACCAATGCCACTATTACAAATGTCGCTGTTGTAAATTCAACTACTCCAGATCCTAACGAAGAAAACAATAAAGCGAACAACAATACTACTGTAGCTCCTGAAGCTGATTTGGAAATCATTAAATTGGTATCTAACTCTACATCTCATAAGGGCGACATTATCACTTGGACCATTACAGTAACCAACAAGGGTCCTGATGCCGCATTTAATGTGTATGTGAGAGATGAATTGCCTGCAGAATTAGTTTACACTAGCTATTCAAAAACCAAAGGATTATTTGATTTGGATACTTTAACATGGTATATTTCAAGCTTGGCTAAAGGGGAATCACAGAATTTAACATTGAATACTTTAGTAAACGTCACTAACATGACCTTAATGAATAAAGTGAATGTTACCAACGATGTTTATGATCCTAATCAAACCAATAATGAAGCTAACAATAATACTACTGTAGCTCCTGAAGCTGACCTAGAAGTTATCAAAACTGCCATGAACGCTACTGTTGGAAAAGGTGATGTTGTAGTTTGGAACATTACCATTATCAATCATGGTCCTGACACAGTCACTGAAATTTTTGTAGTTGACAGTGCTCAACAGGGATTGGTATTTGTCGCTACAAATGGTAACTTGGCCATAGAACAGACAATAACAAGACACATGTATCTTAATTTGGAAGTTGGTCAATCAATAACCTTCTTTGTTAAAACTTTGGTAAATGCATCTGACGTTAACTTAACAAACAATGTTTTAGTAATTGGAAATGTCACTGACCCTAATCCAAACAACAATAGGGACAACGATACAATTGAAGTGCTGCCTACTGCAAACCTTGTAGTTGTTAAAACCGTATCAGCTAATGTGACTAAAGCAGGCGATGAGATTACCTGGACTATTACTGTAACCAACAATGGTCCTGACACTGCCGTTAACACCAGGGTAACTGATGAGTTGCCTAAAGGCGATTTAATCTACAGCGGCCATAAGGCTGACGTTGGTAATTATGACCCTGAGTCCGGAATCTGGATTGTTGGTGATTTGGCAAGCGGAGATTCAAAATCTTTACAGATCAGAACTATTGTTAACATTACTAACAAGACAATCGTCAATGTTGCTAATGTAACCAGTGACACTCCTGGAAACAAAACAAATGATACAAACAAAACCACTTCCATTCCTGAAGCTGATTTGGAAGTTATCAAAACTGCTATGAACGCTACCGTTAGGAAAGGTGATTATGTGGTCTGGAACCTTACCTTTATCAATCATGGTCCTGATACAATCACCGAGATTTTGATAATTGACAGCGCTCAACAGGGATTGGTATTTGTTGATACCAATGGTAACTTGGCTAGTGAACAAACAATAAGAGATCGTATTGTGGTTAATTTAGAAGCCGGCCAATCAATTTCAAAGAAAATAAAAACCTTGGTAAACGCATCTGATGTTATCTTAACAAATAATATTTTAGCAATCGGAAATGTTTTCGACCCTAATCCAAACAACAATAGGGACAACGATACAATTGAAGTGTTGCCTATAGCTGATTTGGAAATTGTCAAATTGGTATCCAACCCTAATCCTAAGGCTGGAGATATTGTAACCTGGACAATTACAGTCACTAACAACGGTCCTGATGCTGCGAAAAACGTTAACGTAACCGATAAATTACCTGAAGGCTTAACCTACAAGACCCATAAGGTAGATTATGGTTTGTATGATCCGTCCAACGGCGTTTGGATTATTGGCGAAATGGCTAAAGGTCAATCATACAGTTTAGTTATCAATACTACTGTAGATATCGTTAACGGAACCATTGAGAATGTTGCTGTTGTCACTTCAGACACTCCGGATAACAATACTGACAACAACAAGGCTAACAATAACACTACCGTTAATGAAAACGCTGACTTGGTAATCGTCAAAGAGGTTTCAAACAAGAATCCTCACAAAGGAGACATCATTACCTGGACCATTACAGTAACCAACAAAGGTCCTAGCGATGCTAAAAACGTTAAAGTAACTGACAAATTGCCTGAAGGATTGTTATTCAGAGGCTCCAATGGTGCTTATAACCCTGAAACCGGTGTATGGACAGTTGGCGATTTGGCAAACGGCAAGTCTTCAAGCCTGGTTATCACCACTCTTGTAGACATTACAAACAGAACTATTACAAATGTAGCTGTTGTCACATCAGACACTCCGGATTCAAACGAAACCAACAACAAAGGTAACAATACAACTGATGTTGCTCCTGAGGCGGATTTGGAAGTAATCAAAACAGTAAGCAATTCAACTCCTAAGGCTGGAGACATCATAACCTGGACCATTACTGTAACCAACAAAGGTCCGGACACAGCAGTTAATGTGAAGATAGTCGACACTCTTCCGGATGGACTTTTAGTGGTCGTCAATGGAATTGCAAAACCTACAAATGAAATCACTGTTGAAATCCCATCCATCGAGGATGGCAAATCATCAGAATTCACTGTTGAAACATTGGTCAACATTACCAATGCAAATATCACAAACGTTGCTGTAGTCAATTCAACAACATACGATCCGAACGAAACAAACAATAAGGATAATGAAACTGTCAATGTACCTGCAGAAGCTGATTTGAGCATTGTCAAATTGGTATCAAATGCAACCGCTCACAAAGGAGACATTGTTACATGGACTGTTATTGTCACCAATAACGGCCCTGATGCTGCGAAAAACGTATATGTAAATGACATATTGCCTAACGGATTAGTTTACAAAGCTCACAAAGCTACTAAAGGACTGTTCGATTCAAACAGAATGGTATGGTTCATTACTGCTTTGGCAAATGGAGAATCCCAGACATTAACAATCGATACTTTGGTAGACACTACCAACACTAAAATCACAAACATCGTTAATGTGACATCTGACACTCCTGATTCAGACAAAACCAACAATGTAGCAAACAACACAACTGATGTGCCTCCTGAAGCTGACATCGGTGTAGTTAAAGAGGTAAATGAAACAGAATGTGTAAAAGACCAAATCGTTGAATGGAAGATTACAATGACCAACCACGGTCCTGACGGTGCAGACAATGTCATCGTTAAAGATAACTTGCCTGACACATTGATATTCATCAGTGCAGACGGCAATTATAACCCGCAAACAGGTATTTGGACTATCGATTATTTGGCAAGTGGTGAAACACGTGTTTTAACCATTGTAACAAAAGTCAACACTACCGGCATGGTAATTGTAAACAATGTTACCGCAACAAGCGGAGTATACGATCCTGACATGAGCAACAACAAGGCAACCAACAAAACTACAGTCGTAACTGAAACCCTAGCTGATTTGGTAGTCGTTAAAGTCGTTTCAAATAAGAATCCTCACAAAGGTGATGAGATTACCTGGACTATTACTGTAACCAATAACGGTCCGGACACAGCAAAAGACGTTACTGTAACTGATAAATTGCCTAGCGGATTAACATTCATCGAATCCGATGGCAGTTATGATGCATCCACTGGTGTTTGGACTATTGGAGATTTGGCTAACGGCAAATCTGTAAGCCTTACAATCAAGACAAAAGTTGACATTACCAATGCAAACATTACAAATGTCGCTGTAGTAAACTCCACTACTCCTGACAACAACACCGACAACAACAGAGGCAATGACACTACCGGTGTTGACCCTGAATCTGACATTAAAGTTGTCAAAACAGTATCCAATCCTGAACCTGCACAAGGTGATGTGATTACCTGGACTATCGTTGTTGCGAACTTAGGTCCTGATACTGCCAAAAACGTATATGTGGAAGAATTCATCCCTAGCGGATTGCAATTGATTTCAGCAAGAGGAACCAAAGGATTCTTCATGAATGAAATATGGACTGTTGGAGATTTAAGCAACGGTGAAATTGCTACTTTAACATTAACCACAAAAGTATTGACTTCAAGCGGTACAATCGTAAACAATGTTATTGCACATACTTCAACCTACGATCCGAATCAGACCAACAATAAGGATACCGCAAAGGTAACTCCTAAAAAAGTAAAAACCAGTGCTGATTTGGAAATAATCAAAGTTGCAAACAAGGAAGTTGTGGAAGTTGGAGACAAGATTATCTGGACCATTAAGGTTATCAACCACGGCCCTGATAAAGCTATTAATGTTCGTGTAACTGATGGCGCAACCGGAGACATGGAATTCGTATCTGCAAGTGCATCTAAAGGTTCATTTGATGATGATATGGGCGTTTGGACCATTGGAGATATGGAAGTTGGTGAAACTGCAGTGCTTCAAATTACCTGTATTGCATTGAGTGAAACTGTAAACGTTAACAGTGCAGTTGTTGAAAGTGACACTCCAGATCCAAATGAGGACAACAACTATGATGAAGCTAGCGTTGAAGCAGTAAACCCTGTTCCGGATGAACATCCTCAAAACAATCCAACTCCAAGTCAGGCTCCAACTATGCATGCAACCGGTAATCCGATTGTGATTGTTCTGTTGGCATTGTTGACTATAGTTGGCGTAACATTAAGAAGAAGAAATTAAACACATGAAATGGGAATTGATTTTCCCATACTTTTTTTATTTTTTGCAAATTTTTTCACTATCATTTAATCGAAGATAGCTATTATAATTTAACATTAACATTAACAACTATCATTTTAATCAAAGCTTCTTTTTATAATATTAATCAATCACTATAATTTTTCCAGACTTTATCTTCACGTATAGGTAAGGCCAACAATATTTTCCAATTTCAAATTAATTCCAATATTTTAAAAGATATAATAGACATAAATATTGTTGATTAAATTAATTGTGTGATTAAATGAAAAGTGATAGTGTAAAAGAAGGAATTCAGAGGGCTCCGCACAGGTCTCTTTTAAGGGCATGCGGGCTTGATGATGACGACTTTAAAAAACCGTTTATTGGAATAGCTAACAGTTATACCGATATTGTACCGGGCCATATTCACCTGAAAGACCTGGTTGAGTTTGTAAAGGAAGGTATTATTGCTGCAGGCGGCATCCCATTTGAATTTGATACAATGGCAGTCTGTGACGGAATCAGTATGAACCATGAAGGAATGAAATACTCTCTTCCTTCAAGGGAAATAATTGCGGCAACAGTTGAAAGTATGACAAAAGGACATGCATTTGACGGACTTGTATTGATTCCAAGCTGTGATAAGGTTGTTCCTGGAATGATAATGGGTGCAGCACGTGTCAATGTGCCATCAATCGTCGTTACCGGAGGGCCAATGAAAGCAGGTTCATATAAGGGTAAACCCGCTGATTTGATTACTGTTTTTGAAGCTGTTGGAGCTTATTCTGCAGGCAAAATGTCTGAAGAGGAAGTCCATGAACTTGAAAAATGTGCATGTCCTGGAGCTGGAAGCTGCTCAGGCCTGTTTACAGCAAACACAATGGCATGCATTACAGAAACATTGGGACTTTCACTTCCTACCTGCGCAACAACACATGCTCTGACAGAGGAAAACAATCAGGTGGCATTTGAATCCGGAAAACAAATTGTCAAGCTTGTAGAAGATGACATAAAACCGTCAGACATAATGACTCAGGAAGCCTTCAACAATGCAATCGCAGTTGACATGGCATTGGGAGGATCATCAAATACAGCATTGCATATTCCTGCATTGGCCAGTGAAGTTGAAGGCGTTAATGTCGATTTGGAATTGTTCGATGAAATATCAAGAAAAGTCCCTCATATTGCTCTCATATCTCCTGCCGGTGAAGATTCAATGATGGATTTGCACCTTGCAGGCGGAATTCAGGCAGTATTGAAAACTTTAGGTGATAAGATTGATGTTAATCAGTTGACAGTGACTGGAAAAACCATTAAGGAAAACCTGGAAACTGTGGAGAATAAAAACACTGATGTCATTCACACTTTAGATGACCCTGTCCATGAAGATGGTGGAATTGCAATCTTGAAAGGTAATCTCGCTCCAAACGGCAGTGTAGTTAAAAAAGGTGCCGTTGCAGATAATCTCATGCATCTTAAAGGCCCTGCAAAAGTGTATGATTCAGAAGAGGAAGTCACAAAGGCGATATTCGACCATGAAATCGAAGAAGGTGACATTGTTGTAATCAGGTATGAAGGGCCTAAAGGAGGACCTGGAATGCGTGAAATGCTTAATCCAACTTCAGCACTTGCAGGAATGAACATTAAGGATGTGGGTCTAATAACCGACGGAAGATTTTCAGGAGGAACAAGAGGGCCTTGCATAGGTCACGTTTCACCGGAAGCAAGGGAAAACGGACCGATTGCAGCAATACAAAACGGTGATATTATTGAAATCGACATTAACAACAGGCTGATTAATGTTGAACTCACTGACGAAGAGATCGAAGAAAGGCTCAGACAAGTCAAACACCCTGAAAGCGATGTTTCAGGCTGGCTGGCAATATATCAGAAACTTGTTCACTCCGCTGATACTGGAGCTATCTTAAGGTAGTGTTAATATGGATATTCTTAACTATTCAGAGATTGATTTAACCGAAACCATTAAAAGATCAGAAGAAGATGTAAACAAGGTTTTAGACATTGTATCTGACATTTTAAACAACGTTAAACTCAACAAGGATGATGCTATTAGAGAATATACTGAAAAATTTGACGGTGTTACAATAGAAAATTTGAAAGTATCCAAAGATGAAATTGAAGAGGCTTACGATACTTTGGAAGATGAACTGCTAACCGCTTTGAAAAATGCGGCATCCAACATTGAAAAATTTCACAAAAAACAGATTCCGTCCGAGTGGGAAATGGAAGTAAATCCGGGAATTGTTGCGGGCCAAATCGTAAGGCCTATCAACTCTGCTGGCTGTTACATACCTGGAGGAAGGGCAGCTTACCCCTCATCAATATTGATGACAGTAATACCTGCAAAAATTGCAGGTGTCGAAAAGGTCGTTTGTGTAACTCCTCCACAGAAGGACGGCAAAATTTTGGATGCAATTTTGGTGGCTGCAGATATTGCAGGTGCCGATGAGATATATAAGGTCGGCGGAGCACAGGCCATTGCTGGACTTGCATATGGTACCGAGTCAATACCTCAAGTAGAAAAAATTGTCGGTCCGGGAAATATATTCGTTACAGCCGCCAAAAAATTGGTGTATGGTCAAGTAGATATTGAGTTTCCTGCAGGACCTTCTGAAGTGTTGATATTGGCGGATTCATCTGCAAATCCTGAATTTTTAGCAACAGACATTCTTGCACAGGCAGAACATGACCCTAACGCATCATGCTTTTTAGTAACCGATGATAGGGACTTGGCTTTAAAGACAGACGAGTTTGTCAAACAGTTGACTGAGACAGCACCAAGGCGTGAAATTATCGAAGAGTCATTGTCAAAAAGTGGAAAAATCATTATCACTGACACTTTTGAGGAAGCTATTTACGTTACAAACGAATATGCTCCTGAACATTTAATTATATCCACAAAAGACGATGATGAAACATTATCTCACATCAATAATGCCGGTTCAATCTTTTTAGGTTCATACTCACCTGTTGCAGCAGGTGATTACGGATCCGGAACAAACCATGTTCTTCCAACCGGCGGAGGAGCCAAAATGTATTCCGGACTTTCAACCGAAGCGTTCATCAAAAAGCCGACTGTTCAAAGAATTACAAAAGAAGGTCTTAGTGAGCTATCCAAAACCTCAGTTCCAATTGCTGAATATGAAGGATTTTATGCTCATGCAAACTCATTTAAAACAAGATTGAAATAGTGTTTATAAGTTATTTTTCTTATAAACCTTTCTTTTTTTGATATTAAATCAATTATTATTTTAATATCTACCTTTTCAAAGGGTGATATAGTTCAATATTACATATATTTATTAAACATTAAAACTAAACTAAAATTATAATGAAAATTTATCATTATTTTTTATTTTTATAACCGAGGTGAATAATTTGCAAGGTTTATTACATGATTGGAGAAGAACCAACTATGCCAGTGAATGCAACTCAGAAATTGCAGGCAGTGATGTTACTGTAATGGGCTGGGTGCATGAAATCCGTGATTTCGGAGGAATCATGTTCGTTATCTTACGTGACGTGACAGGCAGAGTTCAAATAACAGCTCCAAGCAAAAAAGTTGATGAAAAAATTATGGAAGAATTAAGAGAATTGAGAAAAGAATCCGTTGTTGCAATTAAAGGTATGTTGAAATCTTACCGAAAGAAGTAAAAGTATTGAACTTGGCTAACCAACCTTTACCAATGGATCCAACTGAAAAGGTTAAAGCTGGAATCGATACAAGATTGGATTCAAGATTCCTGGATATCAGAAAAGAAAACGTTTCAGCAATTTTCAAAATCAAAGGTCAAATGTTCCATTCAATCAGAGATTTCTTCTATGACAATGGATTTTATGAAATTAACACTCCTAAACTTGTAGCATCCGCTACTGAAGGAGGAACAGAATTATTCCCTATTATTTACTTTGAAAAAGAAGCATTTTTAGGCCAATCTCCACAATTGTACAAACAGATGATGATGGCAAGTGGAATGGACAAAGTATTTGAAATAGGTCAGATTTTCAGAGCAGAAGAGCACGATACCCTAAGACACTTGAACGAAGCTGTTTCCATCGATGCAGAAGCTTCTTTCATGGATGATGTTGACGTAATGAACGTCTTAAATGACATGCTTGTTAAAGTAATAGGTGACATCAACGATAAATGTGCAGATGAATTGGATATTTTAGGCCATGAAATTGAAGTTCCAGGTAAATTCCCTGTTGTAACTTACGATGAAGCAGTAGAAATTGTCAATTCCCGTGATGTTGAAATGGACTGGGGAGAAGACTTATCCCGTGAAGCTGAAAAGGCATTAGGCGATCAAATGGGTGGATTCTACTTCCTGACTGAATGGCCGACTGAAATCAAACCGTTCTATGTAATGCCTAAGGAAGGAGATGAAAAATACTCTCATGCATTCGATTTAATGTACAACAACTTGGAATTATCCTCCGGTGCTACTCGTGTACACCAGCATGACTTGCTTGTAAAACAAATCGAAGAAAGAGGCCTGAACCCGGACGGATTTGGAAGCTATCTCAAAGCGTTCGAATACGGTATGCCTCCTCATGCAGGATGGGGTGTCGGTGCTGACAGATTAACCATGGTACTTACAGGCGCTGAAAACATCCGTGAATGTGTACTCTTCCCAAGAGACAGACACAGATTAACTCCTTAGTACTATGAAGGAATATGAAATAGCTGTCGTTGGCGGAGGGCCGGCAGGAATTATGGCTGCAATCGCAGCTTCCCAAAATTCCTCCAGTGTAATATTGCTTGAAAAGAACTCCAGATTGGGTCTTAAACTTTTGATGACCGGTGGAGGCAGATGCAATATTACAAATCTAAAGCCAATCAAAAAGCTATTGAATTCATATTCTCAAAAAAACTTTTTAAAACACTCTTTTTATACTTTTACCAATGAAAATTTACTTTCTCTTTTTCAGGACAAGGGTTTGAATTTCATCCAGGAAGATGACAACAGGATTTTCCCCGAAACCGAAAAATCCAGTGATATCTTAAAAGTTCTAACTGATTACTTAAAAGATGTAGTTATAACTTATAACTTTGAAGTAAAATCAATCAAAGAAGGATTTGTAATAAACGATGAGATAAGGGCAGATAAAATAATAATTGCTACAGGTGGCATGACTTATCCTCAAACAGGATGCGACATCAAAAACTACGCGCTGACTTCACATCCATTAACTGACATAAAATACGGCCTGGTGCCGTTAATAACCAAAAGGGACTTGTCGGAAATTGCAGGAATCACATTATATGATGTTGTTATAAGTTATAAGAAAAGCAAGATTACAGGTAATGTTCTCTTCTCACATGTTGGTCTAACAGGTCCTGGCGTCATCAATTTAAGCAATGAGATTTCTGAAAGTATAAGTTATAACTTATTAGAAAACGATCCCGACATCAGTTTTGAAATCGCAATCGATTTGCTTCCGGAGCTTACAAGAGACCAGCTGGCTGAAAGATTCACAAGTGACTTTCAACATAAAGGAAAAACCATGCTCAAGAACTACCTGAAGCTATTTTTGACAAACAATTTCATCGAATTTTTCCTGAATGAATGTGATTTGGACGGCGAGATTCAGCTGTCGAGAATCAACAGGAAAAGCAAGAACCGCCTGATTGAAAAACTTAAGCGATTCACATTTGAAATCACGGATTTCAACGCCAAACTGGCAAAAGTGACAATTGGTGGAATTGATTTGGAAAATGTCAATCCGAAGACAATGGAATCCACATTAACACCTAACCTGTATTTTGCAGGGGAGGTTCTTGACTTGCACGGTCCAACCGGCGGATACAATTTGAAAATCGCATTTTCCACAGGTTATCTGGCGGGCATGTCAGCCAGTGAAAAATAATTTTGAAATTATTTGCCTTTTTTTAATGTTGATGCTGGATAAGACAAAATATTTAACATATATTTAATACATATCTAACATTATGACAGACAAAATGTTCATGGGTGCATCAACTAAACAAGGTTTGGATATTGCAAACAAAAGTAGAGAAATTATCCGTGGCCTTATTGGGGATGATGTCAAAGACTTGAAACCTATAGAAAGAGACATCGTTGAGAGGATTGTCCACTCAACTGCGGATCCTGAGTATGCAAAACTAGTAAAAATGAGTTCTGATTTTGTAGATGCAGCTATGGCTTCCCTAAGAAATAAAGAAACCATTTTGACTGACATTAACATGGTCAAATATGGTATTACAAGATATGAAGGGGAAGTTGAGTGTTATATCAGAAACGAAGAGGTCATTAAGATTGCTAAAGAGCATCAAATCACAAGAGCGGCCGCCGCAATGCGTTATGCTGCAAGCAATGATTTTGAAGGTATCGTAGTTTCTGGCAATGCTCCGACTGCTGTTTTTGAAGCTATGGATTTATATGCAAACGGTGAAATGAATCTTAAGGCTATCGTAGGCGTTCCTGTTGGTTTTGTAGGAGCAGCCGATTCAAAAGAAGCCTTGCATAATTCAGACATTCCAAATATTATTGTGGAAGGTCCTAAAGGAGGTACACCAATTGCCGTTGCATGCGTAAATTCATTAATACAACATTTATAGCGTGATATAATGTATTCAGAAGAATTGTTCAATGAATCTAAAAATTATTTTCCAGGAGGAGTAAACTCTCCGATACGTGCTTTTAAACCTTATCCGTTTTTTGTCAAAAGCGCTGGAGGTTCAAGAATCACAGATGTTGATGGAAAAACTTACATTGACCATTGTCTGGCTTATGGTCCTTTGATATTGGGACATGCCGACCCTAAAGTCGTAAGGGAAGTTTCCAATCAATTGACTATCGGTACAGCTTACGGTACTCCAACTGAAAATGAGATAACCCTTGCAAAAGAAGTTGTTGACAGAATTCCCTCTGCTGAAATGGTAAGATTCTGCAACAGCGGAACCGAAGCCACCATGAGTGCAATCAGGCTTGCAAGAGGTTTCACAGGAAGGGATAAAATAATCAAATTCGAAGGGGCCTATCATGGGGCTCACGATTATGTTTTGGTAAAAGGCGGTTCAGGAGCTGCAACATTGCCGGACTCTCCGGGAATTCCTGCAGACACTACAAAGAATACCTTGTCCGTTCCCTTCAACGATGAAGAGGCTCTTACAGAATTGATTGAAAAGGAAGGCGAAAACATTGCCTGTATCATTATGGAAGTTGTAATGGGTAATGTTGGATGTATTGAGCCAAAACCTGGCTTTTTAGAGTTCATCAGAAAAATTACAGAAGAAAATGGAATCGTATTGATATTTGATGAAGTAATCACCGGTTTTAGAGCATCCCGTGGTGGAGCTCAGGAATATTACGGAGTCACTCCCGACATGACCACATTGGGTAAGATCGTAGGTGGAGGACTTCCTATGGGTGCATTCTGCGGTAAAAGGGAAATCATGGAACTGATTGCACCTCAAGGTCCTGTCTATCAGGCAGGAACATTTTCCGGAAACCCTGTATCAGTACAAGCAGGTATTTCCACTTTAACACAATTGGATGATGCATTTTACAAGGAACTTGAAAGGAAAGGAAACTACCTTAGAGGCAACATCCAATCAATCATCGACGATGAGGAGTACAACATTCAGCCGGTCGGACTTGCATCAATGTTTCAGATTTATTTCAATCCTGCACCGGTCTACAATTACGCAGATGCGCAGGAATCCGACAGAAGACAATTCTTAAGATACTTTAAGGCATTACTGAAGGAAGGAGTATTCATTCCTCCATCACAATTCGAATGTAATTTTATTTCCAATGCCCACAGCATGGAAGACATGCAAAAGACTTCCGACGCTATTGAAATTGCATTGAAAGCAGCATTTAGTAAAAGAAGAAGGTAATATAATGGAAATTGACTTTAAAGAAGTTGCATCATATATAATAATTCTTGTGATAGTTTTAATAGCTGCCCAACACCTGAATGTGGTTGTTTCAGGCAGTATGGAGCCTGCATTTTACAGGGGAGATATTGTTCTTGTTGAAAAGGCAGACTTTTTAGGCATTCACGAATTTGACCCTAAGGATGTTAAAGTGGGAGATGTCGTTGTTTATGATGCGGCATGGTTTGACCAGCCGGTTATTCATAGGGTTATAAATATTGTCAGTATTAATGGAACTACGATGTATGAAATAAAGGGAGATAACAACAAGTCTCCGGATCCATATTATGTTAAGGCAGAGCAGATTCAAGAAAGAGTTGTAACAATCGGCGACAATTTGGTTGTTATTCCGAAAATCGGTTATGCTTCCCTCTGGTTAAGAGGTTTATAATGTTTATAAGGTGAGTTAATGTATTTTGAAATTGAAAGACAAGCTATTGAAGCCATCAATAAGGCTTTAGATCAGTATGATGAAGAGATAGACAGGAATTTCAAATTGGAATTTCCTCCAAATCCGGAATTGGGAGACCTTGCAAGTACAATTGCATTCGCCCTTACTAAAAAGTTAAGGACTTCCCCACCGGAAGTTGCAAAAGACCTGGTTGATAAAATAGAAGTTCCGGAGATTTTTTCTAAAGTCCAAAACTTTGGACCTTACGTTAATTTCTTCATTGACTATTCCAAATTCTCCAAATTGCTTTTGGAAAAGGTCGATGAAAACTACGGTCAGCTTCCGGCATATGGTGAAAAAATTGTTTTGGAACACACTTCCGCCAATCCGAACGGTCCACTTCATATAGGACACATCAGAAACTCCATTTTTGGAGATTCCCTTTCAAGATTATTGAAATTGGCTGGAAGAGATGTCGTAACTCAATATTATGTAAATGACATGGGAAGGCAAATCGCAATCATTGTCTGCGGAATAACCGAATGCGGCCTCAACATTGACGATTACGAAGGCGATAAGATTGACCACAAAATCGGAAAACTTTACTTCGATGCAAACAAGGCTGTAGAAGAGGATGAAGCATTGAATGCCAAAGTCGATGAACTGATTCAAAAATACGAGGAAGGCGAAGATGAGGAGTTGAACAAAGTCTTCGAAGATGTCGTATCAAAATGCATAAGCGGAATGAAGGAATCACTTCAGAGAATGAACATTGTCCATGATGACTTTGTCTGGGAAGGCCAGTTCGTAAGAAGCGGTGAGGTTGATGATCTTGTAAATTACATTAAAAAAGAAGGATTTACAAGGGAAAACGAAGTGTTGTACATAGATTTGATTGACTTTAACATAGAAAAGGAATTTGTTTTGAGAAGGTCAAACGGCACTTCACTCTACTCTACAAGAGATTTGGCTTATCATGTATACAAGAATTCTTTAGGAGATACAGTTCTTGATATTTTAGGTTCAGACCATAAATTAGCTGCAAAGCAGATTAAAGTCATTTTTAAAGAAATCTTAAGAAAAACTCCTCCTGAAGTAATATTCTATGAATTCATCACACTTCCTGAAGGATCAATGTCAACTAGAAGGGGCAAATTCGTATCTGTCGATGAACTTATAGATGAAGCTGTCTTAAGGGCTCACGATGAAATCAAATCAAGAAATCCTGATTTGACCGAAGAGGAAATTGCACCGATGGCTGAAGAGATAGGTGTTGGAGCAATCAGATTCTTCATTGCAAAACTGTCTCCTGAAAAGCACCTGACATTCAAATGGGATGATGCCTTAAGCTTTGAGCGAGGCTGTGCTTCCATTCAGTATGCACATGCAAGGGCAAATAAATTGCTGGAAAACGCAGGAAAGGACATAAGCTCTTTGGAAGTGTCCGATGATTGGGTTCCTAATGAAACCGAACAGGACTTGGTAAGGCAAATAGCCAAGTTCCCACAGGTTGTTGAAGACTGCGCCAACAAGAAGAGAGTTCACAACATTACACAATACTGTCAGGATTTGGCAGGTTCATTCAACAAGTTCTACAAATCAGAACAGGTTATCGGATCTGAACTTGAAGATACAAGATTGATTTTGGTTGACAGGGCCAAAACAACCATTAAAAATTCATTAGATATTTTAGGTGTTTCAGCACCTGAAAAAATGTAGATGAGTATTTGACTCATCTTTAATTCTTTTTTTGACATTACCATCATCGATTGGACAATTTAATTTTAATTTGATTTCCTGGATATATATCTCTAATTTGATTATGATTGTTTTTTGCAAATGCTTGATGTTAATGTAAAGTTCGAGCAATTATATTGGATTTATGACTGTTAATGTTAATATTATTTGAGGTCTAATTAAGTAGGATTAATCCACAAAGTGGATGTAATCTTCTTTTCTTGGAAGTGGCTCAGGCGCTTCCATGTCCGGATAGCCCAACACGACATGGCCAACACCTTCAAACCTTTCAGGAATTCCCCATTCTTTTAAGAGTTCTTTACCTTTTTCGCTTGCAAATTCGTCACGTGCCCTGTGAATCCAGCAGCTGCCTACACCAACTGCATGGGCGGCATTAACCAGAACCGCAAGCACGCTTGCTCCGTCTTCAACCCATGTTGGCATTTCACTGTCTGCAAGAACAATAAGCAAGGTTTTTGTTCCGTAAAAAGGGTCCATGTCTTTAGGAACTTCAACCGGAAAAAAGCTTCTGTTCCATGCGGAAAGTTCCTTGATTTTCTCTTCATCCTGAATTACAACAATCTTTGGTGATTGGGCACCTCTTCCTGTTGGAGCGTAGGTACCGGCTTCCAGAATTGTCTTTAAATCATCATCTGAAATCTGTTCGTCTTTGAATTTGCGTATGCTTCTTCTTGTTTTCAAGTCATTGATAGTCTGGTTCATATTAACGCCTCTGAAATTGTTTTTAATGTATTTTTAAAATTATCATAATCTTCAGTGCCTATTATTTCTTTTATTCTCTCATCCCACTCGTCATCGTAATCCATTACCTTTTGAGCGGTTTTTGCACCTTTCTCGGTAATCTCAATTCTTTTGGTTCTCTTATCCGGAATCCTTTTGATGAATCCCTTATCCTCAAGCTTTTTGAGGTTTCTTGTTATTGTGCTTTCGTTTAGATGAAAGCTTTGGGCCAACTGCTCCTGAATCACTCCCTCATTGTCATATATTGCTATCAGCAGCGGGAAAAGGCCAAAACTCAAATCCTCGTCTTTAACCTTTTCGTTCAGGTATTTCGCATGTTCCCTGTAGAGTATGGATATGTAGGGAACGGTCGGAAAGCTTTTACTGGACATTTTCATTGCCTCTGATAAGTTTGTTGATGTAGAGTTCAATGCAGGCGTAGCATATCAGCGATCCTATTCCTCCGCCTAAAAGCATTCCGCAGTAGATTCCGAACTCTCCCATGTTGAATGTGAATCCCAGAAGGTATGCAAAAATCAGCACAAGTATGAATTCCCTGAATGTTGTAAGGACAAATGATATTGTTCCTTTTCCAACTCCCTGGAAAACGTTACCTGCACTTGCTCCAAAGGGAACGTATAGGATAAAGAGGCACATTATCTGCAGGAAACTTGCAATCAGAGGTTCAAGCTGTGCGCTGGTTTCTGAATATGAGAATATGAATGCAATCTGATTTGCAAAGACATTTAAAATAATGCAAACTATTATTGAAGCTATCAATGCCACTTTAACTGCATATCTGGCAGTCACTCTTAGGTTTTCGTATTTACGAGCTCCATATGCAACTCCCGCAACGGAAATGGCCGCTGTTCCGACACCTATTGCCGGAAGCATTCCGATGCTGACTATTCTCCATCCTGCAGTATATACCGCAACAGATACTGGTCCGGATACGATTGTAAGCATGTAATTGACGAATATTGTCAGGACTGAAAGCACCAATTGCTCCAGACTGGCAGGAATACCTACAACCAGTATGTCCTTGTACATTCCAAGGTCGTTGTGGAAATCTTTGCGGTTGTATGAAAGGTATGTGTCTTTTTTGATGAATATCCAGTAGAACATTAAAAGCAGGCTTATTAGGGGTCCCATTACAGTCGCACATGCTGCTCCCTGAACTCCCATACCAAATGTGTAGATGAAAATAGGATCTAAAATCATGTTGATTATTGCAGCCAGAGCTATTGGGACTGTTGCCCTTTTGATATCTCCTTCAGCTCTGAACGCTCCGCCTACAATCGGCGGCATTAAAAGTGCGAATGTCCATGTGAATATGATGAATCCGTAATCTGTAGCATATTTTATGACGCTGTTTGCACCCATCATGTTTAGCATTGGTTCCATGAATACCAGAAAGATTATTGAAATGACGATTGAAACAATAACGCTTAAGATAAGGTTGTGTATCGCTGCATTGTTTGCTGATTGCCTGTCTTCGGCGCCGATGAACCTTGAGATGAGTGAGTTACCACCTGCCCCTATCCCGTTTCCGAATCCGACTAAGATCATGAACAGTGGTGTGATGTATCCTATTGCGGCCAATGGTTCTGCACCAAGTCCTGCAACCCAAATGCTGTCAATAACATTGTTTGCAAAAATCAAAAACATGCTGGCTATAATCGGCAATGATAATTTGTTTATTGCTTTTTTAGGGTCTCCTGTAATCATTTCAATATTTTCATTTTTCTCCATGCTATACCTCTCTTGCATATGCAACTATACTCTTGTATATGCAAGTGTTACTATTTAAAGTTATTGTCCCATTTTGAAAAATTGTTATCATCCTTTAAAATTGTTTTTACCTCGTAATATTGCTTTAATTAACAACTAAACGATTTAAATACTTTGGAAATCTAAAATATCCTTGAGTATATCGATATGCCATATTTAAAAAACAATGCGGTGATAAAATGTATATTCCATTCAAGCACGATACTTTGCAAAAACTATCGCTCATCGCTTTTGCACAGGCAATTCTAACAATGATGGGCGATGCAAGAAAAGTTGTAGGTTTCTATCCTACAGAATTGATAATACCAACATTTAGACAAAGATTGATGGATGGGGTTTTAGTCCTTGAGGACGGAACTCTGATAAATATCGAATTTCAATCGGGAAATATTGGGGAAAAATTTCTTTTGAGATGTGCCCAATATGCAATTAATCTAAGGCTAATCAGTGGAAAATTGGTTGAAACCAATATAATTTCTACAGGAATTAGAAAGAATTCAAAGATGGTTGCATTCATTTCTAAATTTTTCCCGTTTAAGCCTAGATTATTTTTCTATTCAGAATTCGATGGATTAGAAAGATTAATTAACATTAAAGAAAAAATTAAAAATCAGGAGAAATTGTCTCAGGAAGACCATTATAATTTGATATTCATTCCATTGATGGGAAATGTTGATCCGGTAAAAGCAGCGTTTGAAGTCTTTAGAATAGTAAACAATAAAAATCTATTTGGTGAAGATGAACAGGCCAAAATAAAGCAATGTCAGTATATTGTGGCACAAATTGTTGCAGATGATGACAAAAAATTGCTTGATAAATTTTGGAGGATTATTAAGATGTATAACGATTTTTTAGTGGAGTATGAAACCAACTTGGTTGAAACTACAAAAAGGGAAGTTAGAGAGCAAGTTACTAAGGAAGTTACTAAGCAAGTTACTGAGCAAGTTACAGAGCAAGTTACTAAGGAAGTTACTAAGAATGTAACCTTAAACTTAGCTAAAAACTTAAAAGATGTTCTTAGTAATGCTGAAATTGCAGAACGTACCGGTCTGTCTCTTGAAGTAGTTCAAAACCTTTAAATTTCAGGAATTAATTTAGGATTTTCCTAATTTAATTCATATTTTTTTAAAAATTTAAGGATTTAAGATTACGGGGAAAAATAACAATTTAGTGGATGAGACAAATTAAATCTTTTAAAATAAGAAAAGGGTTAGAGAAGTGATTCTCTAACGTTTAACTTTTAAAGTTGTTTTTATTGTATTTTTCAAGTAACTAATTGTTACAGTGTATTTTTTACCTGCTTTGAGCTTATTAAGAGCAGATTTCTTAATGGTAACTTTTGCAATTCCTTTGGAATTGGTTTTTCCGGAGTATGTTTTGCCGTTCACTTTGAATTTGACCACTTTATTTTTCAAAGCGGTTTTGCCTTTAAGGGTAGCTTTCAAAACAAGTTTTTTAGCTGATTTTTTAACTGTAACTGTTTTAGTTGATTTCAATACCTGTTTTACCTGAAGGGTATTTTTAACGCTTTGACCTTCATAGGTTGCCACAACGGTGTATTTTCCGACAGTTATTGTATTCGGAATTGTCAGTGTTGCATAACCGTCTTTATCGGTTTTCACGTTGAATGTTTTGGAACCTATTTTGATGGATACGAATTTGCCTGCACTGACAAATTTGCCGTCATCGCCAACAATACGCACGCTGTATTTACTTCCGTCATAGTAGTACATGGCAATGTTTTTGTTGCCAACGAATCTGGAGACGATATTAATTGTTATTGTAAGATTTTCTCCTGTAACAGGATTGTTAACTGCTAATTTGTGGGTTCCGATGCTTGTTCCCTGGAGAACCTCAAAGGTAAGCTCACCGTTCTCATCTGTTTTGATTTTGCCTTCAGCTTCATTGTCGAATTTATATGTGATTTCCACGCCTTTCAATTCGTTACCCCAATCATCAATGAATGTTGGTGTTATTTTTAATTGAGTATTGTATCCGATTGTTATTTCATTTGGGATTTGTATTGTGCTTAATATTTCAACATTGCTAATGATTGTTGTTCCATTTACTGGATTGTGCAGTGCATACATTCCAGGTTTTAAAACAACGCCGAAATTGGCTTCTCCATCTTTAACGGTTGCCTTGGCGATTTCTGTGCCGTTCTGTTTTAAAGTCAAAACAGCACCTTCCAAATCGCTGTAGGCTATAAACTTATTGAATTCGGAGTAATATTGTTTGATATTTTCAATAAAGGTTGGGTTTTCGACTGTGTATGCTTTAATAACAACAAGGTAATCGTTTGATGTGTCGTACATGCCGGAACCTGAGTCAATGAAGGATACGTCCTTTTGGAAAATGATTCTTGAGGATTCAAGTAGCGGTGCAGAACTGCATTTGATTTTGACTGCAAAATTATCTCCTTCATTTATTAAGATATATTGGTTCAGTTTGATTGTATTGAATCCGAAAAATGCGGATTTTCCAGATTGTGAATACATTTCACTGCCGTTTACATAAACTGTAATTGTATAGTTCTCATTGGCATTTTCAAAGTAGGTTCCAACTGCGGCAATCAGATTTTCGTCGGTTGCATAATACACGTTCATGTATTCTCCCTGACCTTTCTTGAAGGTATAGTAGGATTCGGAAAATCCGCATACGTCATATTGGTAAAGATGGTTGTACAGTTGAGTGTTGTTGATTACGAATCCGACTGCAGATGCGCCTATTTTAAGGGAGTTGTCATAGTATGATAAGTAGAAGTATCCATTTTCTCCCCAGTCTGTTCCCCAGCTGTTTTTACAAATCCAGGCTCCATTGCCTTCAGGTTTGATTTTGAAGTTGTCCGCTGGGTAGTTGTCATCCCAACCGACCAAAGTGACATAATGGTTTCCGCTTATGTTCCCGTTATAATACAGTGCATGGGTGTCGGGATTGTAATAATTTGTATTCCTGTCAGCACCAAAAATATATAAATCCAATGCACCATATTTTGTCAATGCATCCTTTAAGCCCTGTGAATCTGTAATATTGACGAAAATTGCATCAACTATGTGATATGCATTTTCATCAAAAATGACGGGGGATATTTTTCCAAGCTCGTCATATTCATCATTTTCAGTTGAAACTACACCTAACCATCCCAGGAAATAGCCTGAACCAGTGACGTAGTTTCCGCCTTCAATGCTACTAACATCTCCATAACGGGAGTATCTTAACCCTAAATTTTGAACGTTATTTTCGGAAATGTCAAGGGAAATGTTTGTTGCAATCAGGAATGCGGATTCCAAAGCCCCTGTTATACCGAATGCCCAGCATGAACCCATTGATCCCTGATTTCTGACTGGAGTCACTAATCCCTGTTTTGCCAGATTAAAGTAGGAATCACTTGGTGAGCCTTCAATCTTTAAAGGGTTTAGAATAATCTGTTTTCCTGCATAATTAACATATGTTTCAAAGAATTCTTGGTCTATGACGACTTTGTCCTTTCCGAAGTTATTGTTTTTTTGATATGATCCTTTATTGTCATAGCAGGAATAGATTGCCTGACCGTTGTCTGCAAAGTCACATTTCACGACGGTGTATAAGCTGTCATAAAGGTAGATTGCTCCTCCGGTGGTTGCATTATTTTTAATGAACTTGTTGAGCTCACTTTCAAGATTACCAAAGTCTATGAACAGCGCCCCTCCTTCCATAAATTCAGCAGTATTGTTTGTAAAATCGCATCTTCCAACATATGTTGTTGTATTTGATGTGTAGACTGCTCCACCGCTAATCCATGCGACGTTATTTTCAAAATTGGAATAGATGATGTTTAATGTGCCGCCTAACTGCAATAATGCTCCTCCAAACATGGATTTACAGTTGATAAAGTTGGAATTGTTTATTAAAACTCCTCCGGTTCTTTCGTTAGTGGCTGCAATGTCTATGTAAAGTCCTCCACCGTTTTTAGCGGAAGTGATATTTATAAAATCACAATCCTGAATTATTGTTTGTGATGGCTTGCCTAATTCGTTGTCACCTTTGATTGCAATTGCTCCTCCTGTGAGGTTTGCATAAAGATTGATGAATTTTGATTTTTTAACTACGGTTATATAATTGTTGTAAATTGCGGTTGCATATCTTGAAGTTGAATTTGCGAAAACTGAATTTGCGATTCTTATGTCTGAATCACTACCATACAGCATCGCCCAGTTAACCGGAATCTTGCTTGTAAATAAATCGTTTTGTCCATCAAATTCACTTCTTATCAAATATATGGAAGAACCATATTTGGCAGAATTGTCTATAAATTTATCTCCGTTACTTGTAAGGGTACTTTGATAACCTAATATTGAGCCTGCTGAGTTTAAATCAGTGTTATTTTCAAAAGTAACATTCACGGTATTTAAAACTGTATTATCTAAAACTATTGCTGAGCTGTTGCAGTTTTTAATGACAAGATTTTTTAATGTTACTGTGGAATTGACTATCCTGAAAAGACCTGCGCTGCCGCTGCCGTCAATCACATGATTGTTTCCATTGAAAGTATAATTCAATTTACTGTTTTCAATAATAATTCTTTTTTGAGTGTCCTTTTCACTATTAAATTTATAATCATCTTTTATATCAATTGTGGCTGATGTGGATGAATTGATTAAATTCGATAAATCAGTAAATGTTTTATCACCGGCGGATATGACATCACTGTCGGTTGTATCTAAGGTTGCATTGTTTACATCCTCAGCACAAACGGCGCCGATGGAAAACGCCAATAGAATCAAAAAGATGATACTTATCCTATAAAATTTCAAAATATCTTCTCCTCAATTGATATATAATATTGTATAATCAAATTTATTATTAAAATTTGTTGATTTGTGATGTATTTTGGTGTAAAATATAATCAATAATTACAAATGCTCTTTAATTTATAATATTTACAAATAAGACTAAACTCTGGATGAATAAATTTTGAATCAATTAAAAACAGGTTTTATCTTGCTTTTTGTAAACATTCAAATTCAACGGAAAAACATGCGTGGCAAAACCAACAAAAAGGGAATGGCTCAATTTACTGTTAAAAAGAATGTTATCAATAAGTTTAAAAAATGCAAAACATACTCTGTAAAAGTTACTTACCTTTAAACAAGTATAAAAGTAAAATAAGTGAGGAAATTTTCATTTCCTCTTTTCAATTTTTAATATAATTCGGCTTTAGCCGATAATTTTAATCAAACTAGATTTCCTTCGGAATCAACTTGCTGTGGATTGTTTCTAACGGTTTCAATGTTTGCACCATCGTTTTGACCACCGACAATCTTTCCGTTTGAATCATATTGCACATTCAATTCGCTGTCATATTGCAAATCTGATGAGGATTGGGATGATGCGGAAGATGCATCTGATGTCGCAGCACTTGAATAGTCACCATTGCTTTCAGTTGTTGAATATTCGCTGCTTTCAAATGATCCATCGCCAATAGTTATGTTTTGACTTGCTGAACAGCCATTGTGTCTATCATCACCTGCATAACTTAGATTCACGTTATAGTTTCCTGGGGTTTCGTTATTTATAAGCAGTGCACCTTTTCCTTCAGTATCAGTAATGATGGATAGCTGTTCGCTTTGACCATTACTTCCAAAGGAAATGCTGATGTTTTGGTTAGCTAATGGATTGCCCTGGGCGTCCAGAAGCTGAAACTCAACCATTTCTCCATTTTTCAAACTGGCATTGCTTAAGATATCAATTTGTGAATCTACTTTGACATTTGACTGTGCAAAGGTAATGATTCCTGCTAGAATAATTAAAAAAATAACTATAAGTGCTATTATTATATTCCTATTCATTAATATCACCAATGATTTATTATTTTGTTTCAATACTATATATACTCTTTAAATATTTTTAGTTACATATATTTAAACAATAAGGAGATTTAACCATGAAAGTTTTAGTAGTTGGTACTGGTGCTCGTGAACATGCTATTGCTGATGCACTTAAGGATGATGTGGAATTATATTGTTATATGAGTAAAATCAACCCTGGAATGAGCAAGATTGCAGAATTCAAACAAGGTGATGAAGGGGAAGTTGAAAAGGTTGCGGAATATGCAGTTGAAAATGAAATTGACATTGCATTCATCGGTCCTGAAGCTCCACTCGGAAAAGGAATTGTGGATGAGCTTCAAAAAAACGGAATAAAATGTGTTGGACCAACCCAAAGCGCAGCCAGAATTGAAACTGATAAATCATTCATGAGAAAACTGTTCGAAGATTATGAAATCGAGGGGTCTTTGGTTTATAAGGTGTTCGACAACTCCGAAGACGTATCCAAATTCCTCGATGAGTTTGACCGTGACGTTGTTGTAAAGCCTGTCGGTTTGACCGGTGGTAAAGGGGTTAAGATTGTAGGTGACCACTTAAAAGACAACGAAGAGGCAAAGGAATACTCATGCGAAGTTATTGATAATGTAATGGGTGGATTTGCTCAAGTTATCATCGAAGAAAGGTTAATTGGTGAAGAATTCACTATCCAGGCATTCTGTGACGGCGAACACCTGGCACCGATGCCTGCAGCACAGGACCATCCTCATGCATTTGAAGGTGATGTCGGTGCAATCACTGGTGGTATGGGATCATACTCCGATGTTGGAGGTCTGTTGCCATTCTTAAGCCAGGATGATTACGACAAAGCAGTGGAAATAATGAAATCCACCTTAAAGGCTATTGCTGAAGAGGCAGAACCGTACAAAGGTATTCTATACGGTCAGTTCATGCTGACTGCAGACGGACCGAAACTCATTGAATACAATGCAAGATTCGGTGATCCGGAAGCAATGAACGTATTGCCTTTACTTAAAACTCCATTGGTTGAAGTCTGCCGGGCTATTGTTGACGGAAATCTCGATTCAGTGGAATTTGAAGACAAGGCCAGCGTATGCAAATACATCGTGCCTGACGGCTATCCTGAAACAGAACATGCAGGAGAAGTCATTGAAGTTGACGAAGCAGCCATTGAGGAAATGGGTGCAAAAGTATTCTATGCAGCGGTTTCAGCTGAAGATGATGGAATCCACCTGTCCGGTTCAAGGGCATTGGGAATTGTAGCCAGTGGAGAATCCATAGAAGAAGCTGAAAAGGTAGCTGAAAAGGCATGTGAATTCGTTAAAGGTAATGTTTACCACAGAAGGGATGTAGGCACAACAGACCTTGTAAATAAACGTGTAGAACATATGAAAGAAATTTTAAACTAAATTTCTTTTCTTTTTTTAATTTTGGTGGTTTAAATTAAGAGATATAGTCCTGAAGAATTAGATGAGTTTAAGGAGGATATTCATCATAGACTTGAGATTTTAAAGGAAAACTCTTCGGATGAGGATTATATTGAAAAGCTTAATAAATTATCAAAGGAATTGAATAATTCAGAATACAGAAGTGCTATAAAAGAAAAGAAACATCTTCGAAAAGTAAATAGGAGATTAAGCTATTATGAGCGTTTCAAACTGGCATTTGAAAGTGATGTTGACATCGATCCCGGCCGATTGATGGGACTTACCGACGGAATTTTCGGAATGGTAATGACATTGCTGGTATTCGGTATTGCGCTGCCGGAACTTCAGATTGCCAGCTATTCTGATTTCATATCATTCATCTCAACATTAACACCAACCGTCGGCGTTACAATAGTCAGTTTCGTTTTAATCAGTTCATTCTGGATTTACCATCATGAATTCATAAAGATCAAAAGGCTGAACATTCCTTATCTATGGATTAACATACTATTCCTGATTTGCATTTCATTCATACCGTTTTCGACTTCACTGATTGGAAATTATTCTCATTTCTTCTTATCAGAAACCCTATTTGGCCTGAACATATTTTTAACAATAGTGTTCTTTTTACTGATGTACTACTATGCTGATTCAAGAAGATTTTTCGAAGAAATGCCTTCCAAAAGTGAAAAAAGACATATTATTAATACCCTCCTTATAATAATGGGATTAACTGTTGTCGTAAACCTGCTGGACTTCAACGTTTCCCGCAACTTCATTTATCTGTTTCTGCTGGTTCCGGTAATCTCAACATTAAGGGATATTCATTATAGAATGTAATCATAGAAACATTTAATATATATCTTTTACAAATATTCTTTTTTATAATTATAAAAAGGGGAATTTAAGATGGATAGTTTATTATCTGTTTGTGATATTAAGGAGGATGTTACATACATTCTCGATTTGGCTAGTAAAATTAAAGCGGGTGAGATGGAAGAAAAACCTCTTCAAGATAAGACATTGGCAATGATATTTCAAAAGTCATCAACAAGAACAAGGGTTTCTTTTGATGTAGGAATGTATCAACTGGGCGGAAGAGCCATATTCTTATCATCCAATGACTTGCAGATGGGAAGAGGAGAACCGATTTTGGACACCGCTAAAGTATTGAGTCGCTTTGTTGATGGAATAATGATCAGGGCCATCAAACATAGTGATGTGGAAGAATTAGCCAAATATTCCGATGTACCTGTAATAAGCGGACTTACGGATTTGGAACATCCATGCCAAGCCCTTGCCGACGCATTGACAATCAAGGGACATTTCGGAACCTTTGAAGGCAAAAAAATCTGTTTTGTTGGTGACGGAAACAACGTCTGCAATTCCCTTTTACTTATCGCTCCCCTTTTGGGAATGGACATGTCTGTAGCTTGCCCTAAAGGTTATGAACCTGATGAAGAAATTTTAAATAAGGCTAAAGAGTTCGCTACAGAGAACAATACTGAAATCACTGTCAGCGACGATATCGGCATCGCTTTAGAAAACGTCGATGTTGTTTATACTGATGTTTGGGTAAGTATGGGTGATGAAGCTGAAGCTGCCCAAAGGGAAATTGACTTTGCACCGTTTCAGGTCAATACAGATTTAATGGCTCTTGCAAATGAGGGCGCTATTTTCATGCATTGCCTTCCTGCAATAAGAGGTCAGGAAGTAACTGCCGATGTCATTGACGGGCCGCAATCCGTAATCTATGATGAAGCGGAAAACAGGATGCATGCCCAAAAGGCAGTCTTATATTATTATCTAAAAGATTAATAATGTTATATTCCGCTGAACAGTGCGGAAATGATGAAGATTACAATTAAACCTACGCAGCAGCATCCAATCCACATTGATGAGTCGCTGCTTGAACTGCTTGATGTGGTTGTAGTTGTGCTTTTGTAGCTGTTGTTTGAATTTTGATTGTTATTGTCGATTACTTCAACTTTTTTAACCGTTTCTTCTTTTTTCAACAATGATCCACAGTTTTTACAGTATTTTGCTTCATCAGGATTGTTTTCTCCGCATTTATAGCAATACATTCAAAATCCACCTCATTATTATTTTCAAAAATATTATCAAGCCGATTCCACCAATGAAACCGGTAATGAACCGTAAGTTGTTTGTGCTCTCTCTTGGTCCGAAATATTGTGTGATGCCGTCGATTGCCACCGGAACCATCAATATCATTGACATTATCAAAGTGTTAATGTCATAACTGATTTTGAAGAAGAAGTTCCAGATTAAAAAAACGGCCAGCCCTGTATAGAATCCTGTGCATCTGGCGCATACTGGGAACTGATGGCCTCTGAAAAAGAAGCTTCTCTCCGGAATCCTGTGGCATAAGTATTTTGTAATGTTCATATTATCACACAATTTACTAACATTAAATTTAATAAGATAATTATATATATTTTTTTATTCATAAGTAAGTGTATAATATATAAAAAGGTTTTTAAAATGAGAGGCGGAGAAGCGATAATTGAATCCCTTAAAAATATGGGTGTAAAAACAATTTTTGGTTACCCTGGCGGACAGACCATACCATTTTACGACATGCTATATGACTCAGACATGGAGCATATATTGGTTAGACACGAACAATGCGCAGCTCATGCAGCAGACGGATATGCAAGAGCTTCAGGTAAAGTGGGTGTGTGTTTGGCAACTTCCGGTCCCGGAGCAACCAATTTGGTCACTGGTATAGCGACTGCATACATGGATTCTTCTCCAATTGTGGCAATTACCGGACAGGTTCCCACTCATTTGATTGGAAATGACGCATTTCAGGAAGCGGACATAGTTGGAATTACAATGCCTATTACAAAGCATAGTTTCCAGCCTAAAGATCCTGATTTGATACCTTCAATGGTCAAATCTTCCTTTGAAATTGCTTCAAGCGGAAGGCCGGGTCCGGTTTTGATTGATGTTCCAAAAGAGGTTCAGGAAGGCGAACTCACAAAATTTGATGATTCAGTGATAAGCACTCCTGGATATAATCCAACAATTAAAGGTAATATAAGGCAAATTAAGAAGGCCAGGGATTTGATAAAGCAAGCTAAAAGACCTGTTATCCTTGCAGGTGCAGGTGTTATAATATCCAATGCATGCTGTGAATTAAAAAAGCTTTCACAAACCATAAATGCTCCTGTAATGACTTCACTTTTAGGTAAAGGGGCAGTTGATGAAACTGATGATTTGTCATTAGGCATGCTTGGTATGCACGGAAGAAAAGTTTCAAATGATTACATTAACGAATCCGATTTGCTGATAGCTGTCGGTATTAGATTTTCAGACAGAACCACTGGAAGACTCGATAGCTTTGTTCCGGATACAAAAGTCATTCACATTGACATAGACCCTGCCGAAATAGGCAAGAATGTGGATGTTGATTTGCCGATTGTCGGCGATGCCAAAAACGTATTAGCCTCATTAAACAAGACCTTGGAGAATCATGAGGTATCCACTGACGTCAAGTCATGGGCCGACATGATTAAGCATAAAAAGCAGGAACTGCTTCCAAGGGTAACTTATGATGACGTACCGTTGAAGCCACAAACAGTCATAAAGGAGATTTCAGAAGTTTTGACTCCTGAATCCATATTGACAACTGACGTAGGCCAAAACCAGATGTGGGCGGCTCATTTTTATGACACCCAAAAGCCTCGTAAATTCATATCCTCAGGAGGGCTTGGAACCATGGGATTCGGATTCCCATCAGCAATCGGAGCTAAAGTTGCATGTCCGGAAGACCCTGTCGTATCAATCAACGGTGACGGCGGGTTCCTGATGGTATGTCAGGAACTTGCAACAGTCCATGATTATGATTTGCCTGTAATTGCAGTCGTTCTTGAAAACAGAACCTTGGGAATGGTATATCAATGGCAGACATTACTGTATAATAGCAGGCACTCACAGACAGAATTCCAGGACAGTCCTGATTTCGTTAAATTGGCTGAAAGTTTCAAGGTGGATGCTGTTAGAATTACAAAGCCTGGTGAAACTAAAGAGGCTCTTGCTTCAGCAATTAAGGATAATGAACCAATCCTATTGGATATTGTAATAGATTCCGAGGAGGCATTGCCTATGCTTCCGCCTGGAGCCGGAATCAATGAAATGATTGGTGAATACAAACTTGAAAAGGATGTGATTTAGATGTTGGAAAATTATCACGTTATCTCCACACTGGTTGAAGACAAGCCGGGTGTTTTACAGAAGGTAGCTGGCCTATTTAACAGGAGAGGATTTAACATTGACAGCATTACCGTTGGGGAATCTGAAGTGGAAGGATTGTCCCGTATGGTAATAACCGTCAGGGCAGATCAAAAGGGTCTGGAGCAGGTCACAAAACAACTCAACAAGGTAATTGATGTTATCAAGATTAAAGATATCACTAAAAATGCTGTTCAGAGGGAATTGTGCCTTATCAAAGTCAATATTCCTAATGAAAAGGCAAGAGCAGAAATAATGCAATATACAAATATCTTCAGGGCAAAGATTGTTGATGTAACCGAAGAAACATTGATAATCGAACTGACGGGAGATATTGAAAAGATAGATGCATTCATATCTTTATTAAAAGGTTATGGAATCAAAAAGATTTCACGTACTGGCCTTACTGCAATGGCAAGGGGAGTATAAAAATGACTATATTGGAAAATGTTTTAGAAGATAATAAGAAATTCGTTGAAAACTTTGAAGGCAAAGAAATGTCTCACCATGCACAAAAGAAGTTAGCTATCCTGACATGTATGGACTGCAGATTGATTGACTTTTTCGAACCTGCATTAGGTCTTGAAAGAGGAGATGCAAAAATAGTTAGAAACGCTGGTAACTCAATTGTCGGCGAAGATGCAATCAGATCAATCGGTGCTGCTTTATACAACTTAGGCTGTGAAGAAGTATTGGTTGTAGGTCACACAGAATGTGGTATGGCCGGTGCAGATGCTGATGCATTAAAAGAAAAAATGCTTGCTCGAGGCATTGCTGAAGAGGACATCGCCAAATATGATTTGGCTGAATGGATCGGTGGATTTGAAGACGAAGAAGAAAACGTAAAAAATGTCGTTGAAAAAATCAAAAACCACCCATTGATTCCAGACGTACCGGTACACGGTCTTATCATTGACATTGTAACCGGAGAGCTAAAAGTTTTAGTAGATGGTTACTAAACCCATCTATTTTTCCTATTTTTTTAATATTAACGATTGCAATTTCGCTTTTTTAAGTTATTTTTGGTGATGGATATATATCCGCATTTTTATTCATATTCATTTTTTCAAATGTGTGGCGTTAATGTCAATGCCGATTGATAATTCGATAGGTTTCACCAGACAATGACATTAACATAATCGTTCTTTTTATCTAATTGTAATTAGGCTGCTTGCCTTAATCTGATAGTTGCTGTTTGCTGAAGAGATTGCAACCTTGTGTTTTCCAACCTTTAATTTTTTGGTGTTGATTTTAGCCATTCCCTTCTTGTTTGTTTTTACATTGTATGTTTTGTATTTTTTACCTGTGTAGACCTTGATTTTAACTTTAACGTTTGATACGGCCTTTTTTGTTGCCTTGTTTTTCACGCTAACCTTGAAGTACTTGGATCTTTTAAACTTGCTGGTTACTTTAGGAGCTTTCAGGGTTGTTTTCGCTTTTGCAATCTTTACCTTAACTGTCTTTTTGATGTTGGTGTTTACAAGTTTGATTTCAATTTTGTGTGTTCCTGCAGTAAGTGCTTTAGGCAATTTAAAGGTTGTTTTTCCCTTTGAATCTGTTTTTGTGTAGTATGTCTTTGCCTTGCCGTTGGTGTAGACTTTATATGAGAATTTAAGATTCTTTAAATCCGCACTGCTGTTTGCAATCGCTTCAATTTTAAGATAGCCTTTGATGTTTGAATAGACATTTGCATTGAAATTGACCTTGCTGACTTTAATGCCGGTTACTGTTGGTTTCACTGTCAAATTTAAATCTATTCCATATTCCGCATCGCTATACAGCATGCCTTCAGTTTTATAATAAATTTTTAATTTTACATTGCCAACCTTATTTAATCTGTACTCTGCAATTCCCTCTGAATTTGTTTTAACGGATGGTGTAGGATAGGTGTAATCATCCAAATCCTCGATGAATATTTCAAGTCCGATTACTGGATTTCCCAGATGATCCTTTACATTGATGACCAATTTGTCGTTGAAGTAATAAACGCTTTCATTATTTACTGTAATTTTGTGGGTGGTGTCCATGTTAATGTCATCAGCCTTGATTTCGAACTTTCCGCTGCAGTTAATCAGATAGGAGTTTGTCACGTTGTAGTCGGTTTTAACCTGACATTCCTTCAGTGAAGGCAGGAAGATTTCATCGTCTTTTGATATGTACACTTCCTTGTAGTTTCTTGTTTTGATGGTATTGAGGATAGTTTCATTATTGAGGAATGTGGAATCGATGATATCGGCAGCTGAGAAGAACAATTCAAATGAGGAGTTGTCAAATTGGGAGTTGTTCAATAACACGTTGATGTAAGTTAAGTTGAATGTGGAGTTGCTGATTTGTGAATTGTTCATTTTCAAGCTTCCGATTCTGGAACCGAAAGTTACTGTAGTTTCCAGCTCACAATTGTTTATTGTAGTGTTTTCCAGATTCAGTTCAGCTCCTTTTGAAAAATAGCCTCCGTTCAATCTGATTTTCGGATTTTCCAAATTGGATTTGGATATTGAGATTGTGGTGTATCCTACATCGATTTTAGGATTGTTAAAGTCAGTGTTTGCAATGTTAAAAATGCAGGAACTGCTTCTTAAGGATGAATTGCTTAAGTTTGAATTTGAAATTGTGATATTATTGCGATATAGGCTAATAATTGAATTGCTGAAACTTGAATTAATTAAATCTAGACTGTTTGTAATTTGGAATTGGTCTCCTCCGATAATCTGTATGTAGTTTTTAGTATATTCTGCTTTATATCCGATTGTTGAATTGGTGAAGCGGCAATTCATGATTTTTGAATGATCATGGTATAAGTCTTTATCATATCCAAAAAATAGGACCATTTCAATAGCTGATTCGTCAAAACTGCAGTTTTTAAATGTATTTGGATATTCATAACTTGTAAATGTGGAATTTATGAATCTGCAGTTTTCAAAGGTCATTTCATGCCAGGTTGTCATCTTCAAATCCTTGAATGTGATGTTTTTGAAGGTCACGTTCTTTCCCATGTATTTGAATTCATAACCGTCCTTCCAATATCCGATTATTATAGAGTTGTCATCAATTATTGTTTTGCTTTTATTAACGTCAAGGAATAGTGAAGTGTTTTTCCCGTCAATGACTGTTTCGTTGTCTATTCCTGCAATTGTCACGGTTTTATTTAAGACAATGTGTGTTTCATTTGATGCATCCAAACCGTATGTCTTTCCTTCAAGATTGACAACACCATTGTCTTCACAATTGTCAATAAGTTCTTTAATGTTGTCAATTTGTGAATTATCATCGACAGACAATTCATCATTGACATTAACGGTATCGTTTTCGTGGGCACAAGCTATTCCGACACATAAAAATAAGATTAATGCAAATATGAAGATTTTTAAAAATTTATTTCTAATAATATCACCCTAATAAGTCTAATTTAAACATATATTTTAAGTTACTTTTATAAATATTGAAATTCATATCTATTATGTGATATTTTATATCTAGTAATTTTATTAAGAGATGATTTTAAATGAAAATGTATTACGATGCAGATGTAAATACTGATGCTTTAGAAGGAAAAACCATTGCCGTAATCGGTTATGGTTCTCAAGGTAGAGCACAATCTAGAAATATGGCTGATAGTGGAGCTAACGTTATTGTTGGTTTAAGAGAAAATGGTAGCTCTTGGAATGTAGCAAAAGAAGATGGAATGACTGTTAAAACCATCGAAGATGCTGCAAAAGAAGCAGACATTATTCACATTTTGCTTCCAGATGAAATCCAGGAAAAGGTATACAACGAACAGATTGCACCTTATGTTGAAGCTGGAAACACCATTTCATTCTCTCACGGTTACAACATCCACTTTGAATTGATTAAACCTGATGAAAGTGTAAACGTTGTAATGTTTGCACCAAAAGGTCCTGGATCCATGGTAAGAAGAACCTACGAAGAAGGATTCGGTATTCCTGGTTTAGTAGCAGTCCAACAAGACGCTACTGGAGATGCTTTACAACTTGCATTAGGCATGGCAAAAGCATGCGGATTAACTAAAGCAGGTGTTTTGGAAACAACATTCAAAGAAGAAACTGAAACAGATTTGTTCGGTGAACAAACCGTTTTATGCGGCGGTATCACTGAATTGATCAATGCAGGATTCACTACTTTAGTTGAAGCAGGTTACCAACCTGAAATCGCTTACTTTGAAACCTGTCACGAAGTAAAACTCATCGT
>NZ_CAMVPN010000011.1 GCF_947169325.1 uncultured Methanobrevibacter sp.
AGAGCTAACTTTCATCAGAAAATTTCAAATCAACAAAGTTTTTGAAAGAGTCAAAACATTATACTTTATTAATGTGAAAAATCATAATTAATAATAATATCATTTTTTGAAAATTTTTTGAAAAATTAAGATAATAAAATTACATGATTAGTTATAAGTTATAAATTATAGGATAGGGGTGAAGTTAATTGTATTCAGTTAAATCAGTAAAAGAAATTCAAGATTTGAATCCATTCATAGTAGTGGGTTGTGGAGGAGGTGGAGAAAAATTCTCCAATCTTGAAGGTATCGAAACAGTAGGATTCATCGATGATGATGAAAGAAAGCAAGGAAAGCAGTTTTGCAATCATGTTGTTTCAGGCAGTTTGGAAAAGTGCCTTGAAGGTGCACCGGATGCAAAGTCTCTTGTTATAATGTTGCCTATTGGTGCCGAAGGTACTGCATTGAAATATGCTGTCCAGGCAATTGATGCTGGTTTGAATGTCATAACTTCTTTTAGATCTTTGTCTGTTAGTGAAAACTTGTCATTAAAGAAATTCGCTGATTCAAAAAATGTTACAATCAAGGAAATCGGTCCTAGACTGGATGTTGTTGAAAAGATAGCTGGAGTCGCCCCTGAAAAATCATGTGAAGTTTTACCAAAAATATCCTATAAGCCTAAAGCTCCCGTAATCTTTGTTGGAGGCACATCCCAGGAATGCGGCAAACGGACCACAACCAAAATGCTTGGTTTGGCAAGCAGTGAAAGAGGATTGACTCCTGCAATCATATCCACAGATGAAATGGGTCTTGAAGAGCCTACTGATTTTAATTTTAGAGCAGGAAGTTTATCTGCCATGGATGTTCCTGCAGCAGTGCTGTCTGCAATTAAATATGTTGAAGAAACAAAAAACCCTGATATTATTTTTATTGAAGGTCAGTCCAGTTTGACTGAAATGGGTAATCCTCACCCAAGAGGTTTGTCTGCAGCAATTTTGATTGGTGCAAACCCGGATGCAGTCATTGTTGGGCACAGGCCAAATCACCCATACAGAGAACCTCGCGGCATTGAAGAGGAAATCAAAGCTATTGAAGCTGTTGAACCTACAAAGGTTGTCGGACTTTCAGTCAATCTTAAAAACGCTGAATTGGACTTATGTCCTGAATACTTTGAATCAACCTTTAATCTGCCTGCAGAAGACGTTTATAATAATGGTGCAGCTAAATTGTTAGATGCTATTCTTGAATACTTAGAGGAGTAATTTAAATGAGTTTTATGGATAATTTAAAAAGAAGTTTAGGCTATGAAGAAACAGAAACCAACAATCTGAACGCTAATAAGGAGAGTGCTCTTTCAAACATATCAGCAATGTTTAATAACCTGACAAATTCTTCAAATAACCATAACGCACAGCAAAAGAGTAATAATCAACAATACAGGCAAACTCCAAAACCTTCTCAAGCTCACAATCCTGCCCCAAAACCTAATCCTGCTCCAGTTTATGAAGATTATGATGAGTATGAGGTTATTACTCCCGAACAATCCTTTTATGAAATTGTTTTAATCAGACCAAAAACAATTGATGACATCAACTATGTTGTCGATCAGGTATTGGAAGAGAAAAACCCTGTTATCATGGATTTGTCATTCCTTGAAAGGGAAAGTGCAGCTAACTTTAAATTGGCAGGGGATAAAATAAAACAGATGAGGTCAAGATACGGTGTTCAGGCATTATTGCTTGCAAGAACCGATGACAAGGATTTGGTAATTGTTGCCCCTAAAAAAGTCAGAATAATTAATAAAGGATAAGTAGATTAATTTCTACTTTCTACATTTTTTAAAAACTTCAAATATCTCATCAGAATATACAGCACAATCACGACGGCTATTACCGTTTCTATTTTTAATATTGGATTCAATATTGTTTTATATCCTATTTTTGTTAAGACGCCTTTTGTGGCAAGTGTGCTGATTACGAATGGAAATGTAAATGCCGCAAAGCTAGGGTAGAAATCCAGATTCCTGTATTCGATGAATTTGGACAATGAGAATATGTAAAATATGCATGCAAATATGTATAATATTGTTATAAATTCATTTGATATGTTCTGTGCGGAATTCAGATATCCCACAATCAATATGCTTAAAACCGCATTGAAAATGCAGATTAACGGTTTGTTTGCATCAGGAATGTCTGGATGTTTAATGTATCTGTAGATTACAAGAGGCAAGGTTATCAGCATTGCAGAAAAACCTATAATGAAGAATAGGAATCCCATTTCCTCAATTCCATGGACACTTGATGTGATTGCACCCATTGTGATTCCAATGTAGACTATCCAGTAGCTAGGATAGACATTCGAAATATTGAAATTAAGGACAATAAAATGATAGGTAAAGTAAATCATCAGTAAAATGTGCAAAGCTATTGCGCAAATCCATATAGTATATGCCAAAGTCGAATTAAATTGAATGACATATGTGGATAGAATCATCAAACTCATGGAAAAAGTACCGGAACTGCTGACAATCACCGGATTTTTGAAGTCATCCTTGATTTTGGATGAATAAAAAATGATTTTTAAAACTATTAAAATTAAAAATATCACTCCAATGCCGCCAAAAACATATCTGAGATATGGATGGATGTCCTGTGTCAGATTTCCCAAGGACAGTAATGCGAGAATCAATCCGCAGATTGGTATTGGTATATTTTTAATTAATTTCATGTTTTTTCCTTTTAACTGTAACCGTATGTTATCACATATCCGTTTTCGTCAACGAGGCGGAAGTATCCGTCATCATAGCGGATTTTTGTAGTTCCGTCGCTCATTTTTTCACGGGAAACTTCATGTTCGGACGGATTCCAACCGTCGGAGGTTATCTCGCTTTCATGATAAGGAGTATAACCTTTGTAATTTATGTCATTTGTCGGACGGTTTGCGTCTATGGAATTCATTTGGCTTGACTTAACACTTTCATCTTCAAATTTGAAGCTTTTATAATCATCAACGGGCAAATATTTGTTGTTTCCATCAAATGTGCAATTTATATCATAATTGCCTTCGGAAAGGTCATTCAATTTCAATGTTGCAATTCCTTTTTTGTTGGTGGTAATGTCATATTCATTAATGTCGTCCCCGTTAGTTAATGTGATTTTTATTGTCTCATTGGCGATTGCGGTTTTGTTTAAATCAGTTAATTTTACTTTAATTGCATCCCCATTATACATTGTGTCATTGCAGATGATTTTCATTTTGCATTCTTCTTTGCCTGTGTTCTGCAAAATCATTGTTGAAATTCCTGCCGCAAGGATTGCTATAATGATTACTAATAAGATAATGATTATTTTTCTCTCATCCATATTTTCACCAATATTCATTAGATATTGAAGAATTTCTGAGCGTTCTCATGCGATATTTTTTTGATATTGTTATTTTCATATCCTAATCTTTCCAATTCTCGAATTGTTTTAGGAACTGATAGTGGATCTGATGGTTTGTTGCTGATATCGCTGTTCAATAGAAATCTGTCAAAGCCGTATTCATCTAAAATGGCTATTGCATCTTCCTTATCCATCTTTTGAGGCTGCACTGTTAGGCCTAGCATGCTTTCTGATGCAATCGCTTCTGCTATGACGTTCGGATTGATGTGGTCAATGACGGCCTGCTTTTCATCTAAGTGCTGGGGAAGAATTTTCAAAATTTCTTTTAAAACTTCCCTTTTGTTTTTTCTTGGAGTGTGTATGATTACTTTTGAATTTGTTTCATCTGCAATGTCCAGTTGCTTTTTAAAGATTGAAATTTCGTCATCGGTTAAATCTTCAAGGCCAATTTCTCCAATGGCTATTATCTGGTCCTTTTCAATCCATTTGTACAGGTTTTCATAGATTATTTCAGGATCTTTGATTGCATTTGCTGGATGAATTCCTAAGGCCACTTTTAAATCAAGGCCGTATTCGGATGCCCTTTTAGTGTCATACTCACGGATTCTGTTTAGATGATTTAACAATACGGTTTTATTGTCTATTTTATATGGATAATAGCTGCATGTTATTGCAGTGTCAATTCCTGCAAGATACATCTTTTCAAAGTCTTCACTACTTCTTGAATCGGCATGCATATGGGTATCAATCATTGTATCACATCTCAAAAGTTATCTAAGTTCATTTTTGTTAGTTTTCTTTTAAAAAAATATCTGAAAAACCCATTGTTTTTAAAGTTTATGGAAGTGTGCATCGGTGCTTTTGTTCACTTTGATATGTTTTATATCATATAGTAATAAAAATAAGAACATAAGTAATACTACATAGGTGGTTAACATGATAGAAAATATAGAACGTATAGAACATGTCGATTCAATTTTTGAAGATGTGAAATTCGCATCAAATTCCGCAATACGACTTAAGATATTGGCTACTTTATTCAGAAAGCCTCAGAACATGAAGGAACTGACTGAAAACACAAATTTGAGTTACAGTTCGATTTCAAGCAACATGCATGTTTTGGAACTGAAGGATTTCATTTACAGGGAACACAACCGGTATTACCTCACCAATTCCGCTAAAGTCAGAATTGAAGACCTTTTGGAATTCAATTGCGTGATAATGTTGATAAATGACTTTTTCAACATTTTGGTCAATCATGACGTTGACATGATTCCTCCAGAATCAGTATCTGAACTTTATCTGCTTAGGAATGCCAATCTGATGGAGTCCAGTGGTGTAGATGCATACAGGACATACAATTTCATAGATAAGTGTCTGGCAATGGCAAGCAACGTCAAATGTGTGCTGCCGTTTTACTACGAACCGTTCTTCAGCAGCATTGAAGACCTTCTTTCTAAAAAAAGGGATGTGGAGCTCTTTGTTCCTGAAGCCGTTTTGGAGATACTTGAGGATACGACAAATATAGGGAATGTGGATTCCTTTGATGAGCACCATGTCTTCCTGTTGATTGTTACAGACCAGGTAATGATTCTTGGATTGTTTATGGAAAACGGCACCTTTGATAAAAATAGATTGGTTGCCTCAAAAAACCATGATTCCATTCTTTGGGCAGATAATTTGTTTGAAAACTTCAAAAAGAGAAATGATAAATGAGTTTACACTCATTTATAATATTTTTCTAAATATTGTGCAATTTCTGAAATTGCTATTCTTTCCTGTGCTTCGGTGTCCCTGTCCCTTATTGTTACCATATTGTCTTCAAGAGACTCGAAGTCAACAGTTATTGCAAGAGGAATACCAATTTCATCTGCTCTTGCATATCTTTTACCGATTGTTCCGACTGCATCGTATTCGACAGTAAAACCTTCCATTCTCAGGTTTTCAGTTAATTCCTGAGCGATTTCACGAGGTCCTTCTTTGTTTACGAGTGGGAATATTCCAAGCTGTACTGGAGCAACGGATTTGTCGAATTTGAAGTAGTCCTTTTCTTCGGTTTCGGTGAATGAATGCAATAAAACAGAATATGTTATACGGTCAATACCGAATGAAGGTTCAATTACGTGGGGAACGATCTTTTCTCCAGTAATTTTTTCTTCAACATCTTCAAACATGAGCAGATCTTCAGTCACTTCATAAGTTTTATCCAATTCTATTGTGAATTTGCCTTCGCTTTCTATTGCTTTTTTGATTTCCTCAACGTCGGCTTCTTCAATTGCTTGTTTTACTTTAGGAGAATCTCCTTTAAATATTGGTCCGAATTTGGACAAGTTAGGTTTTACAACGGTTTTCTGAACAATTTTAGGTTCATCATATTCAACAAAGACATTCAATTCATCATTACTGTACTGTGAATGTGAAGTTAAGTCGTAATCTCCCCTGTCTGCGATTCCAATTATTTCAACCCAGCCATATTTGTCGGTTTTAACTTCAACGTCCCAACAGTCAAGAGCGTAGTGGGCCATTTCTCCTGCCAGGTGTTGTCTGAATCGCAATACTTCTTCAGGAATTCCAATTTCGGTTAAGAATTTACGGGCCAAATACAACTGGTAAATCAACATTTCATTGGCCACTATTCCTTTATCAAGTGCTTCACGTGCAGTGATTTCTAAAGGTTCCAAATTATTTTCCTGCACTTCCTGTGAGTTTAATCGCAATACTACATCTTCAATCTGTGAAAATTTAGGGTGTGTCTTGTCCTGAGGATTTAAAAAGATTTCCGCTTCTGCTTGTGTGAATTCTCTGAGCCTGATTACTCCTTGCCTTGGTGAAATTTCATTTCTGTATGCTTTTCCAAGTTGCACTGCTCCAAATGGCAATTTTCCTCTGAAAAATCTTTCCAATCTTTTGAATAGAATGAAGATTCCCTGTGCTGTTTCAGGTCTCATGTATCCGACTTTATCGCCTTTTGCACCTATTTCGGTTTTAAACATGAGGTTATAGTTCCAGATATTTGACAGTTTGCCTCCGCATTCTGGACATACGATGTTATTGTCAATGACGATTTGGTCAAGCTCTTCATTTTCAAGGCTTTCCACATCTTCGCCAATGACCTCTTCAATAATGTGGTCTGCTCTGAAAACTTCTCCACATGATTCACATTTACACATTGGGTCTGTAAAGTTATCAACGTGTCCTGATGCTTTCAATACTTCTTTTGGCATTACGGTTGGACCTTCAATTTCGTAAAATCCTTCACCTGAAACGTATTGTTTTCTCCATTTTTGCATGATGTTGTTTTTTAGACTTGCTCCAAGAGGACCATAGTCTGTAAAACCGGATACTCCGGAGTAAATCTCAAAGGACGGCCATAAAAATCCTCTTTTGGCACTAATATTGGACATTTTGTCATGATTCATAAATATTATCTCCATTTATTTTTTTAATTCGTAATCACGTTTAATTCTACTGCTTTCTGGACTGGTCTGGCCCATATATTTGCTGTTCCTACTTGGGTGTCCATATGGTATTTCTGAGGGACTTGTCATTGTCTCAAAAACGATTTGACACACTCTTTGACCGGGATAGAGTGCTACAGGCATTGCGCCTATGTTGGATATTTCCAATGTGATTTTACCTTCAAAACCAGGATCGATGAATCCTGCTGTAACGTGCATTGTAACACCTAATCTTCCCATACTTGAACGCCCTTCCACTCTTGCAACCAGATTGTCGGGCACTTTAACATACTCCAAAGTGGTGGCCAGGGCAAATTCATTTGGATGTATTATAAATGCTTCGCCTTCTTCAACGGTTGTTGATTCCATATATGATGATACGTCCTCTTCATCTTTAGGATCAATGAAAGGTTTCCTGATTACTTTAAATACTTTAAATTCATCTCCCAGTCTCATGTCAATAGAAGATGGCTGTATTTGTTTTTCATCTAAGATAGGTTCAATTTTTATTTTACCTTCTTCCAAATATTCTCTTATATCTTTATCGCTTAAAATCGCCATTTTTTCACACAAGTAAATTTATAAATATTATAATTCTTTGATTTCTATTAAATCGTCAATTCTGTTGACTACATTGTCAATGGTTTGGGAAGTGTAGTCGATTTCAATTGCATCGAATTTGCATGAATTGACGCAAAGTCCACATCCTTTGCAGTTGTCATTATCGATGCTTATTTTATTATCTTTAAAACTGATTGCCTCAAACATGCAGCTTTCCAGGCATTTTTTGCATTTTTTACAGTTTTCCTCATGAAGTTTGACACTGACGCCATCGAGCTTTTCTAATTTATCGCTGATGTCTGAATCCAAATTAGGATAAACTTTCCATAAACAGCAGCATGGACAGCAGTGGCATATTGTCAATAATCCTTTTCCTGGATGCACGTTCATCCAAACTGCATCAATTCTATTTCTTCCGATGATGTGGCTTAAACCTGCCTCATCTGCCCTGTCAACTTGAGCCAAAGCTTCTTCAACAGTTGCCAGTTTACCGATGTGCTTTGGAATTTTTCTTGCTGTGGGTCCAAGGAAAATGCATCCAATGTCTTGAGGGTAATCCTTACAGTCATTGGAGGTTCTGCAAAGACAGGTATTCATTAAAACAATGTCATTGCTGCGCTTTATCACTTCTTTAATCACGTCTGTAGGAAGGAATTCAGACCCTTCAGATTCTATTTTTTTGTTGATATTGATTGTATTTGGTATGACAACAATTTCATCATCTTTGAATAGTGTGAAATCGATTATTTTCTTGTATATTTTTGATTTTTTTGTTATTTCTGCTATCCAGAATCTCCAATTGAAGATATACTTAAGGATAAATCTGCTGAAATCAACTATTCTAGGTCTTCTCATTGTTCACCAATTTTATTTTTTAATCTTCTTAAAATGCCTTTAAGAGTGTGGGCTTCTCGTCCTGTTATGAATGCTCTTGAAATGATATTGTTGAATGTTTTAAGGCCGTTCCTTTTTTTATGGTCGGGAATGTCTAAATAATCAATCAACGCTTTCATGTCTTTTATTAAATATTCCTTTTCCAATTCTGTACTTTCATTAATTCCTTCAACACCGTATTCATGCTTGTTTTTGAATAATTCATAGAATATTATCGCAGCTGCATGGGAAATGTTCATGATTGGGTAAGTTGGGTCTGTTGGAATGGAAACGCAAATGTCACAGTCTCCTATTTCCTTATTTGAAAGACCGTCCCCTTCCCTTCCAAATAATATTGCTATCTTATTAGATACGTTCATGGATTTACCCAGTTCTTCTGGTTTAATTGGGATTCTTGATAGATTGTAGCTTCCTCCAGCCATTCCTGTTGAAGCAACCTTGAAGTCAATTCTTTGTGATTGGTAAAAATCATCCAAAGTCGGAAATATTTTTGCGTTTTCCACAATGTATTTTCCATGGGTTGCCTGATAGAATGCTTCCTTTGTTAATGTCGGAGGATTAATCAATACTAAATTTTTCAATCCGAAGTTTGCCATTGTCCTTGCAAGAAAACCAATATTTCCAGGAGTTTCACATTCAACAAAAACAATATAAATGTTTTCTTTAAAAAGACTGATTTCCTTTTCCTCCTGCTCTCTAACAAGCTTGTCTCTTGCAGTTCCTCTGGACTGCACTCGGGATTTTGATTTTTTTGTTGAAGTTGCCTTTTTTTCGCTGTTGCTTTTTTCTTTTTCATCGGGTGAACTTACTGATGCGGTTTCAACCACTTTCTGTTCACTTACAGCGGCGTCTCCTATTTTAATCAACTCCAATTTTATTTATTCGTAGGCTTTATCTAATAATTCAAGAATATGCATGGATTTAATATCTTCACAACCAATTGCATCTAAACCGTCCTGAAGGTTCAACTCACAAAACGGACAGATTGTAACTACTACATCAGCATCAGTGTCCTTAATCATCTCTGCTTTTGATTTGGATAACTCCAGTGCTATTTCCGGTTTTCCGGATTTTATTCCACCGCCTGCTCCGCAGCATTGGCAAGGATATAGCATTTCTTTTAGCTCAACACCTGGGATTTTTTCTATAATGTCTCTTGGTGCATCTTTAATGCCTTGACCTCTTCCTAAATGGCACGGATCATGATATGTGACTGTCATATTCACTTCTTTTAACTTGCTTTCATCAAGTTTATCAACCAAAAACTCGCTGATGTCCATTACATTCAATTTAGACCCGAATTCTGGGTGGTTGTTTTTCAATGTAGCTCCGCAACCTGAACAGATTGTAATGACTGTATCATAATCCTTAAAGACTTCCTTATTCTTATCAACAAGTTCCTGAACGATATCGGTTTGTCCGGTTCTTAAAAGTGGAGAACCGCAACATACCTGGCCTTCAGGAACATCAACATCAATTCCATTTTCTTTTAGAATTTTAACCAATTTATGCCCAATTTCTGGGAATTTGTAATCGGTCATACATCCTGTAAAGAATGCGATTTTTGAACCGGTATAATTTTCAGCTTCTTCGATAAATGGGGTCTTATCAGTTTTAACGGATCTTCCGGTTTTTAGGATATTTTCCTTAAACGCAACATGTTCCGGAAGAGGTCCTGAACCGTTTGCAACAGCAATTGCCCTTAACTTTTCTATTGCATCGCCAAAGGTATTGATGTTTTTAGGACAAACTGCAAGACATTTGCCGCAGCTTGTACACTTGTATAAACCTTCATCCAATGCTTCTTTGAGCCTATCAAAGTTATCTCTTGGATCGCTTTCGAATTTGCGCATGTATCTCATCAGATAAGGTCCGCCAAATTCTTCAGTTGCAATATTGACAACAGGACAGGTTGATAAGCATGAATAGCACTCGATACAGCTTCTTACCTTTTTGGTATCTGCTGAATCCGCTTTTGTAATTGAAGTGTCAAGTTCGTCGCATTTATGGTCGCATTGAAGGGATAACTCCAAATCCTTTACTTTTGCTTCGATACTTGATTTGTCCACAATCAAATCTTTAATCACAGGGAATCTAAGAGGTTCGATAATTGCTCCGTCCTTTATTTCCTTTTGGCATGCCAGAGCTCCATTTCCTTTAAATAATATTCCGCATGAACCGCACTGGCCTGCTCTGCATGAGCTTCTAAAACTGATGTCCGCATCGTATTTTTCATTGATGGCCTGCAATGCATCCAGAACTTTCATATGGGGTGTTTTTTCAATTTCATAACACTCCAAATGTGGTTCCGTATCAGTTTCACGGTTGAATCTTGAAACATAAACCTTAATCATCATTTCTCTCCAAAATTATTAAAAGCTTATAAAACATTATAATATATTATTTATAGGTAAAGGTATTATATAATAATATTGTATTATTGATTATTTTGAGGAAAATATATGAATTTAAAAGAATTAGTTACAGGAGCTGCCGGTGAAAAACAATTTTTACTTGGTAACGAAGCGGCTGTTAGAGGTGTTATAGAGGCAGGTGTTTCTATTGCAGCCACTTATCCCGGAACTCCTTCATCAGAAATTGGAAATGTGCTCTCAGTATTGGCAAAAGAGGCCAATATTTATTTTGAATTTTCTACTAATGAAAAAGTCGCAATGGAGGTTGCAGCCACTGCAGCTGCATCCGGACTTAGGTCATTTACTTTTATGAAGCACGTGGGCATGAATGTAGCTGCAGATTCATTCATGACAACTGCATATTCAGGTGTCAACGGTGGAATGGTTATTTTATCCGCTGATGATCCGTCATTGTTCTCATCACAGAATGAACAGGACACCCGTAATTATGCAAGATTGGCCAATGTGCCTATTTTGGAACCTTCCAACTGTCAGGAAGTTAAGGATATGGTCAAATATGCATTTGATTTATCAGAACAGTTCAATTTACCAGTAATTGTCAGAACAACCACTCGCGTATCTCATATGAGAGGAGTAGTTGAATTCGGTGATGTTCGAGACAATTCATCAAACAACGACAATCACTGGAAAAGAGGCCACTTCAAAAAGGACCCTTCAAAATATGTTCCTGTTCCTGCATTTGCAGGCGACATGCACGTAAGACTATGGGATAAAATCCACAAACTTGAAGAAGTCACAAATAAAAGTGAATACAACAAAGAAATAGACTTTTCCGCTGATAAGAAATACGGTTTGATTGCTTCAAGCAGTGCATATAACTACGCTCATGATGTTGTTAAATTCAATGAATTGGACATTAACATCCTGAAATTGGGATTTTCTTATCCGTTCCCACAGGAATTGGTTGGCGAATTTTTAGCAGATTTGGATGAAGTGTTCATTGTTGAGGAAGTTGACCCGATAATTGAAAGGGACGTTCTTGCAACATTAGGTGCCAAAAAGCTGAATGTCAATGTCCACGGTAAACTGGACGGCACATTCCCACTTTACCATGAGTTCAACTCAGACATTGTCAGTGACGGCTTAAATAAGGTATTGAACTTCAAGGAAGATGAAAGCGTTGCATATTCCACAAGCCTGGAAAAACTCCAAGAGGACATTCCCAATAGAGCCCCGGTATTGTGTGCAGGCTGTCCTCACAGGGCAATGTATTATGGAATAAACAAGGCAATTGATGAATTGGGCTTGAAACTTGATGATGTGGTATTTGCATCAGACATAGGATGTTATACATTAGGTATCAATCCTCCTTACAACTGTGCAGATTACCTGCTGTCAATGGGTTCAAGTGTCGGTGACGGTTGCGGATTTTCAGTTTCAACAGATCAAAAGGTAGCAAGCTTCATTGGGGATTCAACATTCTTCCACAGCGGTATTTCACCTTTAATCAATGCTGTTCACAACAAGCATAACTTTGTTCTAACAGTCCTGGACAACAGGATAACCGCAATGACCGGAGGCCAGCCAAACCCAGGAATTCCTGTTGATGGAATGGGTGACGAGGCTCCCGAAGTGTCAATCCGTAAACTGGCGGCCGCCTGTGGCTGTGACTATGTGCGTGTAATAAACCCATTCAATTTGGAGCAGGTCGTTAAAACTTACAAGGAAGCGTTCGAACGTGACGATACTGCAGTGATTGTTTCAAAAGCTCCATGCACATTAATCAAAGGATTGACTAAAAAACCGCCGGTCAAGTTTATTGAAAGTAACTGTAACAACTGTGATAAGTGTGTAAGTGAATTGGCTTGCCCTGCCATTTCAAAAATCAATGGAAAAATCACAATCGATAAATCCCAATGTGACGGATGCAATGTATGTATTCAGGTTTGTAAGTATGGCGCTCTAGAGGCAGGTAGGTGAGAAAATGGATAATCATTATAGTATTTATATTTGTGGTGTAGGTGGTCAAGGAATCATAAAGACATCTACAATAATTGGTGAAGCTGCTATGAACCAAGGTTTGGATGTGGTAATGAGTGAAATTCACGGAATGTCTCAAAGAGGAGGATCTGTTTCTACAGAATTGAAAATCGGAGGATACAACTCTTCAATCATTCCAAACAAAGGGGCAGACATGCTGCTTGCTTTTGAACCTATCGAAACTATAAGGGGTCTTGATAAGGTAAATTCAGAGACTAAAATCGTTTACAATACTCATCCTATTGTACCTTCTTCAGCGGATAAACCTTATCCAAGTGTCGACAACATTACAAAAACATTAAAGGAAAATTTCAAACATGTTCTTCCAATCAATGGAACTGAACTTGCTGTTGAAGCCGGAAGCGTTTTAGCTTTGAACATGGTTCTTTTAGGTGCCGTAACTGCTGATGACAAGTTTCCACTAACCAAAGAGTCAGTCATTGAGGCAATGAAAAATAATTTAAAACCTAAATTCCATGAAATGAATTTAAAAGCTATTGAAAGTGGGTACAATTCTATCAAAGGTTAAATTTTAAATAGTATTTGGAATAAAAAATTAATTAGATAATTGAAGTTGTGGTAATATGGCTTATAAAATTGACAATGCTATTGTAAAAAAAGATATTGCAGGCAATTTAACATTAATTGACCCGGATAATGTATTTGAAGATGAAGATGCATTCATTGCTGTTAAAAGTGATGATTTAATCACTATCCAACTTTTAATCAATGGAATCTTGAAAAATGACTTTAAAAGTTGGAGGGAATTGGGAGTAGTTCCTGAAACTGACCCATTGAAAAGTATTCTCGTACGTTTAGGTTATTCAAAAGAAGATATAGCTAACTTATTAAAAGAGTTATAGCTATCTTTCTTTACTTTTTTTTAAAATTTTTCTCTAAAAAATAAGTTTAGAAAAGATGTTAATCTTTTCTATAAGTCTTTAATATCGTTTTCATCCAATATTTTAACATTGCTTTCTTTTAATGCATCTATAGCCTTTTCCATATTTTCCAATCTCATAACGACAATGGCTTCATCAGTTTTGCTACTTACAAATGCATACAGATATTCTAAATTGATTCCTTTTTCATCAAAGACAGCTAATGTTGAGTTTAATCCATTAGGCTCATCTGGAACAGCTAAAATGATTACCTCATTTTCCTTAACAATGAATCCATCATTTTCGAGTGATTCTATTGCTTTTTCATTATCGGAAACGATTAATCTTAAAATTCCGTATTTTGTAGTGTCTGCTATTGAAAGTGCACGAATGTTAATGTTCTGCTTAGCCAATGTGTCAATAGCCTTTTTAATTCTACCTTCTTTGTTTTCGACAAAAATTGAAATTTGTTTTACTGCCATCATATCACCTATTCAAAATTCCTTTCATCAATTACACGAACAGCTTTACCTTCACTTCTTGGTAGTGATTCCGGTTCACAGATTGTTACATCCACTCTTAGTCCTGTTTCTGACCTGATGGATGCTTGGATTTGTTTTTCCACTCTTTCCATTTCTTTCATTTCATCTGAGAATAACTCTTTTGATGCTTCCACTTTAACTTCCACTTCATCTAAGATATCTGGTCTTGTCACATGGATCATGTAGTTAGGACTGATTCCGCTAATTTTAAGCAATGCCTTTTCAATTTGTGATGGGAACACCATGACTCCTTTGATTTTAAGCATATCATCGCTTCTACCAGTGATTCTTGTCATTCTGACGGTTGTTCTTCCACATTCGCATTCCTCTTCAATAAGTGAAGTCAGGTCTTTTGTTCTAAATCTTAAAATAGGCATTCCTGTTTTTGTCAATGATGTTAAGACAAGCTCTCCTTTCTCACCGTAACCTAAAGTTTCACCAGTTTCGGAGTTAATAATTTCCGGGTAGAAATGGTCATCTTGAATGTGCATTCCGTTTTGTTCGCTGCATTCCTGGGCAACGCCCGGACCCATTACCTCTGTTAATCCGTAAATGTTGTGGGTTTTAATTCCGAGAGATTTTTCGATTCTCTTTCTCATCTCGTCTGTCCACATTTCTGCTCCATGGATTCCTGCCTTCAAGTTAATGTCTTCTAGGGGGATTCCCGCTTTTTCTCTTGACTCGCCGAGATACATTGCATAGGATGGTGTGCATGTTAGGATGTCACTTTGGAAATCAACCATTGTGTCCAGTTGCCTTTGTGTATTTCCTGCAGAAATTGGTATTGTTATTGCACCCATTTTGTTTCCGCCGTGATGGATACCGAATCCTCCTGTAAACAATCCGTATCCGTAAGCATTTTGGATAATGTAGTCTTTTTCAGCACCTGCCATTTTCAGTCCACGTGAAATGCATTCTCCCCAGATGTCCAAATCGTTTTGGGTGTATGCGGTTACTGTTGGTTTTCCTGTTGTTCCTGAAGAGGCATGAACCTCCACAATCTCTTCACGGGGAACTGCAAGTAAACCTAATGGATAAGCTTCTCTTAAATCGCTTTTTGTAGTAAATGGAATTTTTTCGATATCTTTTAAAGTTTTTATGTCTTCAGGTTTTATTCCTGCATCATCAAATCTTTTTTTGTAGAATTCAACATTTTCATATGCCAGTTTCACTGTTTTTTGCAATCTCTCAAGTTGAATCTTTTCCTTCTCTTCCTTAGTCATGCATTCTGCTTTTTCATTCCAAAACATTATATCCCTATTTCATGATTTTTTTTAATGTGTTTAATTATAATCTTCATTCATTATAAAACTTTATGAAACTGTTTAATTTTTTCATATTTTGGCAGGTGATTATTTTAACATTGAGGAAACAAAATTGTTCTCATTTTGTTATATTGCAAAAGGACAACTAAATTTACTTTATTCTTATAAAAAACTATTTATAATTGGCAGATTATAGATTAACATGGTGATAACTATGGATTCAAAAATTAACAAAGGAAGAATAGAATTTAATGATGAAAATTATGAAAAAGCATTGTCCTACTTTGATACTGTTGCGGAAGATGATGAGGACTATGACTATGTGCTGATTTTTAAAATCACTTGCCTGATGGAACTTGAGAGATATGACAAGGCTCTCTTTTTGATTGATTCCCTTCTTGCCGAAGACGATGATGATGAGCTGCTTTTGTATGAAAAAATCCGGTGCCATATTGCCTTGGACGAAAGGTCAGAGGCACTCGCCACATTGAAGAAATTTGAACGCATCATTCCTAAGGACAACAAAAACGTCATGCTGGACATTGCTCGGTTCTACAAATTCTTGGGTGAATTCAAAAGCGCATTGAGATTCTGCAATTTGGCATTGTCCATCGATGGTGATTTTGAAGAGGCAATCTATGAAAAAGCACTGGTTGCAATTGCAATGGGCAATGATGAAATCGCTGATAACTGTGCAAACAAGCTTCTGGATGTGGCAGGCGATGACAAGTATAAAATCATCCCAATATTCATGCTTAAAATAAACTGCGGAAAATTGAGGGATTGCGTCGGCATCGTTGACAGTTTGGAAGATAAATTTCAGGATAATACATGCAACATGCTTAGAATAGTGATTTACAATCAATTGCGTGAAAAATTGGATGTTAATGTCCATTTAACTGATGATGCCGATTTGTCTGTCGCTGAAGCTATTGATCTCTTGCTTGATTATGAACAGACTGGCGTTAAATGGGGATTTGTCAATGATGTTGGTTTCATCATTATGTAATGTACATAAATGTACCTTGATGTATATAAAAATAGTAATGTTTATATAATTTCTTTATTAATATAAAATATTGTAATTATTATAAATTATTATTAATTATTTTTTTAGAGGTAAATATTTATGGACGTAATGATTTTAGCAATTGTATTTATTATTTACATATTTGCGCTTGTTTTTGTAGGTTATTATGCATACAAAAAAACCAATTCCTCTGAAGACTTCATGATAGCGGGTAAGGACACTCACCCATTCATCATGGCGATGAGTTATGGAGCCACATTTATTTCGACAGCCGCTATTGTAGGTTTTGGAGGTGTTGCCGGTGAATACGGTATGAGTGTTTTATGGTTGGCGTTCCTCAACATCATCATAGGGGTATTCATCGCATTTGTATTCTTAGGAAAAAGAACCCGTAGGATGGGGCATGCTTTAGGATCTCTGACCTTTCCTGAGTTTTTAGGAAAACGTTTTGACAGTAAATTCATTCAATATGCTTCAGGATTAATCATCTTCTGCGCAATGCCGATTTATGCCGCTGTGGTATTGATTGGAGCTGCAAGATTTTTGGAATCATCACTGTTGATTGATTTTAGCATAGCATTATTGATTTTATCAATCATTATCACATTCTATGTGCTGTTCGGTGGAATCCGTGGTGTAATGTATACTGATGCCCTTCAAGGAACAATCATGGTTGTTGCAATGGTATTCCTTTTGGTATTCGTATACTGGTTGCTTGGAGGAGTAAACACCGCAAATACTGCACTTTCAGGAATGGTTAACTTATATCCTGCCGATGCCATAGCAACGGGTGGAACGGGTTGGACTTCGTTTCCGGAATTTGGAACACCTTTCTGGTGGTCACTGGTTTCATCCACATTAATCGGTGTAGGTATAGGTGTACTGGCCCAGCCTTCCTTGATTGTAAGGTTCATGACAGTTAAATCAGACAAGGAACTGAACAGGTCAGTTTTAATCGGAGGTATTTTCATTGCAATCATGCCAACCACAGCTTATATTGTAGGATCTCTTTCAAACGTGTATTTCTTCGATAAACTGGGGAAAATCGCAGTGGATGTGGTTGGAGGAAACATCGACAAGATTATTCCGACATTCATCACAATGGCACTGCCTGAATGGTTTGTTTACATATTCCTGTTGTCTCTGATTGCGGCTGCAATGTCAACAATATCATCACAACTTCACACACAGGGAACCGCATTCGGTGTGGACATCTATTCAGTTATAAGGGACAAATCCAAACAGAAATTGGACCAGGTATCCATTTCAAGAGTAGGTATCTTAGTTGCTATCATCTTGGCTTTGATAATGGCATTCTCACTTCCTGGAAGTGTAGTTGCACTCGGAACAAGTTTGTTCTTTGAAATCTGTGCAGCAGCATTCCTTCCAGTGTTCTTGGGAGCACTTTACTGGAAAGGAATTACAAGACTCGGAGCCATTGCAGGAATCGTATCCGGAACATTGGTAAGCCTTTTCTGGTTGATGTTCGTGTTCAAAAAGACAGCAGTCGGACTTGGAATCTGCAAATTCCTATTGGGTGTAGAAACAATCTTGCCTTCCGCTCCATGGCCGTTCATTGACGTGATGCTGATAGCTGTACCTGTCTCAGCAATATTCGTTGTTGTCGTAAGTCTGCTTACCCAACCCCCTGCACAGGATGTCATCGATAAGGCATTTTCAAACATAGACAAAAAGGGAAGTGATGCATAATGGCAATTTTAGGAATTAGTGACCCATTGATTTGGGGAGTGTATCTTGGAATTATCTTATCCACACTTTTATGTATTGTTTATGGTATCGTAAACTGGAACAAGGGAGATTAGATTCTCCTCACTTTTTTTTTTATTTTTAATTGCATTTCTATTCACATTAACGCAAGCTATTTTCAATTTCCACATTAAATTTCTGTGGGATATATATGCAATCATCAACAGATTTAGTATCAGAACTTTGGAGAAGTATATATGGCAAGTCCGATTGAAGTAATTTTAGTGCCGGCGTTAATGATTTTATTAGGATTTTTCCTAAGACAAAAAGAGATTTTGGAAGATAATGCCCGTGAAACATTGTCAAAAGTTGTTTTGTATATTGCGTTGCCTTCAATGATTTTTGTAAATCTCCGGACAGCAAGTATTTCTCATGATATGCTCTTTTTACCAATTTTGGGTATTGCTACCAGTTTCACATTATTGATTGTAGCTTATCTTTACTGCAGGGCTCGTAACTACTCTAAAAAGAAATCCTGGACAATAATGATTGCATCATCCATCATGAACACAGGTTTCATCGGATTTCCGGTTTCAATGGGTGTTTTTGGAAATGAAGGGTTTCTGAATGCCGTATTTTTTGATCTTTCCACTTCAATGATGATTGTAATGTATGGTGTTATCCTTGCAAGGGAATTCGGAGGAGACCGTAATGAGGTAATCAGAAATACAGTAACTTTCATTCCTCTGTGGGCGGTCATTTTCGGATTGATATTCAATGCATTCAATATACCATTGGTCTATGTGATTGAAAACATCCTGAACTACTTCGCACAGGCCACCATTCCATTGATAATGCTTGCAATAGGTCTTTCACTTGATTACAGTAACATCAAGAATTATCTCTCCGATTCCATTGTTGTTTCGATATTTAAGCTGGTGCTGGCTCCTGCAATCATTTTTGTGATGCTTTCTCTTTTGAAAATTAAAGGAATGGCGTTCAATATTGCAATACTTGAGGCGGCAATGTCAACGGCGGGCAATTCGTTGGTGCTTGCAGTTCAATATGACTTGGACAAGGATTTGATGAGTTCGTTCATTTTCACCACGGTGGTTTTAAGCGTTTTGACATTGACGATTATAATTTCAGTTCTAACACTGTAATCTTAATTTAAAGTAGGATAATATTATTAATAAGTTCAAATATATTTAGTAATAATTAAGTTAAATGGATGAAAATATATGTGGCAAATGCAATTCTCGCTGCAGTATTATCTTTTTTAATTCCTGGATTAGGCCAAGCTTATGCAGGCGACATTAAAAAAGGAGTAATTTTCTTTGTAATCGCTGTCATTTTAGCAGTTGCATCATTCTTTACAGGATTTTTACTGTCCATTCTATCATTAATATTTGCAATTTACGCAGCATATGATGCTTATAAAATGGTAGAATAATTTTAGGTTTAAATCCTATGATTTAAAACATTATAATTTTTCTTCTTTTATTTTTTTTTTTTTTTTTACTGAAATCTTTTTATAACTTTTTTTCCAAATCTATTTTCATGAAATACTTATTTGAGAATTTTACCCGCTTTGAAAAAAATGACCCAGAATTTCATGAAATCTTTAAGAACTTTGCCTACGGTGAGGTATTTGAATATTCCACATTATCCAGAAAGGATTCTGTTTTGGTGACTTTGGCTTCATTGATTGCCGCCCAATCACCAAAAGCTTTCAAAAAGATTCTGATGGCTGCTTTAAATGTTGACATCACTCCCGAAGAGATTAAGGAACTGCTTTACCAGTCCGTCCCATATGTGGGATTTGGAAGGGCACACAATTTCTTCGGTGTTGTGATAAAGGTCTTTGACAAAAAAGGAATTGAGTTGCCTTTGCCTGAGCGATCAAACACAACTCCTGAAAACAGACATCAGAAAGGTCGTGAAATTCAGGAAAGCTATTTTGGAGCGGAAAACATTGAAATGATGAGAAATGCCACACCTGATGACCAGAAACATTTCAACACCTTCCTTGAAGGGTTCTGTTTTGGGGATTTCTACACACGTGACGGCCTGAACGACCAGCAGAGGGAACTTATCACATTCACATTCATTGCAACCTTAGGGGGATGTGAAAATCAGCTGAGAGGCCACACACAAGGCAATCTGGCCGTCGGCAATGACAAGGAAAAGCTGATTTCTGCAATAACTGTCATGATGCCTTATATAGGTTTTCCAAGGACACTCAACGCATTGGCAATCGTCAATGAAATCTGCGGTTAAGTATTTAAATGATGTTGTTCATTTAATAACAAGCGAAGGTGATATTCATGATATACAAATGTACAATCTGTGGCCACATCCACAATGAGGAAGCAACAGGAATTTTATTAAGTGAATTGGACGCATGTCCAATCTGCAAACAGGAAATTTCCAAATTTGTTGAAGTGGAAAACTCAAAATCCAGCGAAAACGTTGACATTAACTCTGAACTATCATATGATAAGAACTATGCAAAAAGCGACAAGGACATAAGGGCAATGGATGCCATACACCAGATGGCAATTACAGGTGAAAGCATCGTTGCTGCAATGTATACAGAACTTCAGATGCCAAATTGGGATGAGATACTGATTTTGGGCAATCAATTGAATCCTCAACCCTTGGAATCAACTGTGGAAGTCAACACCCAAACAGTCATTGGTAAGAACGCCAAAAAGCCGTTGGTAATTGAAAGTCCAATCTACATCACTCACATGTCCTTCGGGGCGCTTTCAAGGGAAACAAAAATTGCACTTGCCAAAGGCAGTGCTGCTGTTAAAACAGCCCAGTGCAGCGGTGAAGGTGGAATCTTAATTGAAGAGATGGAAAACGCTTACAAATACATTTTCGAGTATGTTCCAAACAAGTATTCTGTTAATGATGAAAACCTAAGAAATGCTGATGCGATTGAAATCAAGATAGGCCAATCCACAAAACCTGGTCTTGGAGGACAATTGCAGGGCGAAAAGGTAACCTCTGAAATTGCAAAGGTACGTGGAAAGCCAATCGGTAAGGATATTCATTCTCCCGCTACAATTCCTGAAGTGAACTCAAAAGAGGATTTGAAGGATTTGGTCGATGAGCTGAGATTAAGATCTGAGGGTCGTCCGATCGGTTTGAAGTTTGCAGCCGGAAGAATTGAGGATGATTTGGATTATGTATTGTATGCAGAGCCGGATTTCATTACCATTGATGGTCGTGGAGGCTCAACCGGTGCAAGTCCACAGTTAATCCGTGATTCAACATCAGTTCCAACAATATATGCACTTGCAAGGGCTCGCAAATACCTCGATGAGCATGAAAGTGACATTGACCTGACAATAACTGGTGGGTTGAGATTGTCCTCTGATTTTGCAAAGGCTCTGGCAATGGGGGCAAATGCGGTAGCAATCGGTACTGGGGCTATGATTGCGGCGGCATGCCAGCAATATAAAATCTGTGGCACTGGTGAGTGCCCTGTCGGTGTTGCAACCCAGGATGCGGAATTGAGGGAGCGGCTCAAGATTGAAACTGCTGCAAAAAGGGTTGAAAACTACCTGAAGGTTTCAACTGAAGAGCTTAAGACTTTTGCAAGAATCACTGGCCATGATGACGTGCATGATTTAAATGTCAGTGATTTGTGCACAATCAACTCTGAGATATCTGACTATACTGATATAAAACACGTTTAGGATGTTTGGGCGTTAATGTTTAACATTAATGCTCAAGTTTACTTTTTAATATCTATTTTAAAAAAATTACTTGTTCAATATTATTTTTTTCAAGTTCGATTTTTGATTTAGGTTTGTAATTTATTTTATTTCGTAATTATTGTTAATTTCACTTATTTTTGAATTTAAAGAATCTTCAGTGAAAATCTATTTTTTCGATATGATATTACCTCATATCAGTTTTCATGCCTATTTTAGTTTCGTTATGAAAATATTTATATGTCAGTGTTAAGTAAAATAATATTACTAATCATGATATTTAGATGATAGTTAGGATTGGGAAGGAATGGAGAAATACTATTTGGGCATTGGATTGATTTTCATTCAATCAATTAATGTTTTTTTCGCTGCTGTGTTTGGGTCCATTTTCGTTTAATGGATGTGAATTGGAGCAGTATTGATGGTGCAGGGATATTTGCTGGGCATCGGCAATAATTTTATTTTCTAATCTTAGATGATGCATTTAATGTCTGATGGTGCTTTAAATATATTCAAAAGGAGGATACCAATGAAATCTATGAAAAAAATATTACTTGTTGCTGCTATAGCATTAATAGCAATCGTATGTGCAAGTTCTGCAGTTAGTGCTGGCTGGTTTGACTTTTTAGGTGGATCCGGCAATAGTACTGATACTAGTTTAGATGGTAAGGAAGTAAACTTAGCTGCTGCAGCTAGTTTAAAAAACGTATATGATGAAAAGTTAATCCCTATGTTCCAGGAAAAATACCAAGGTGCAAAAGTTACTCCAACTTACGCTTCCAGTGGGGATTTACAAACACAAATTGAAAATGGGTTAGAAACTGACGTGTTCATGTCCGCTTCAAATAAGCAGATGAACGCTTTAGTCAATGAAAGTTTAATAGACAATAATACTAACCTTCAATTCTTAGAAAACAAAGTAGTTTTAATCGTACCTGCTAACTCAAGTTCAAATATCTCTTCATTTGATGATTTAGCAAACGCAAGCGGAGTCATCGCTATCGGTGACCCTGAATCCGTACCTGCAGGTCAATATGCTAAAGAAGCATTAACCAACCTCGGTATTTGGGATTCTGTAGAATCTAAATTATCTTTAGGTACTGATGTAACTGCTGTATTAAACCAAGTAGCTCAAGGATCTGCTGATTGTGGTATTGTATACTCTACTGATGCAAAATCCATGCCAGATGATGTAAAAGTGGTTTGTGAAGCTCCTGAAGGATCTTTAAACACTTCTGTCATCTATCCTGTAGCTATGATTAAAGACGCAAAAGACGCAGATGCTGCACAAGCATTCTTAGACTTCTTACAAACCAAAGAAGCTAAAGATGTCTTTGTTGAATACGGATTTACTATCCACGAATAGATTTGGTTCTTAATAGTTAAAACATGATAAAGGAGATTAGACATGACTGATTGGTCCCCGATTTTCATTTCAATGAAAACTGCAAGCTTATCAATATTCATAACCTTCTTTGTAGGTTTGATTGTAGCTTGGGGCCTGGTTAAGCTTAAAAATGACTCATTAAAAATAGTGCTTGACGGTATTTTCACATTACCTATAGTGCTTCCCCCTACTGTTGTTGGGTTCTTTTTACTCTACATTTTTGGTGTCAGGGGACCAATCGGCAGATTTTTCATAGACTTTTTTACTGTGAAAATTGCTTTTTCATGGCATGCGACTGTCATTGCTGCCGTTGTCATGTCTTTTCCTTTAATGTATCGTTCCGCCAGAGGAGCATTCGAGCAAGTTGATTCTAATTTACTGGATGCAGGCCGTACATTAGGAATGTCTGAGTGGAACATTTTCTGGAAAGTTTTATTTGCAAATGCATTGCCGGGAATTATCAGCGGAGGAATCCTTGCTTTTGCCCGTGGTTTAGGCGAGTTTGGTGCTACAGCAATGCTTGCAGGTAATATTGCCGGACAAACCAGAACACTCCCGATGGCAGTCTACTCGGAGGTGGCTGCAGGTAATATGGGAGAGGCTTTTAATTATGTAATTGTCATTGTTATCATATCATTTATAGCTATTTTTATAATGGATTACATTTCCATACGTAAGGAAAGGCAATGGAAATAGGTTAAGGTTATTGGGGATATATTATGAATAATAAATTATTGAAAGTGGATATCCAGAAGGAACTTAATGAATTCGACCTTGAAGTCGATTTTGAATTGAAAAATAAACGTTTGGGTATTCTAGGCCCTTCCGGCTGCGGTAAAAGTATGACCCTGAAATCCATTGCGGGAATTGTCAATCCGGATAATGGTGTTGTAAGTTTGAACACCGGTGAAGAAACTACTTATTTTGATTCTAATAAGAAAATTAATTTGAAACCTCAGGAGAGAAATGTAGGTTACTTGTTTCAGAATTATGCTCTCTTTCCCAATATGACTGTAGAGGAAAATGTTACTATTGGATTGTCTAAAGAGGGCAATGGTAAAAAAACATCCTTTTTAAATCGTTTTTCATCTAATCGTACAGTTAAGGGAAACGTTGCAAGCGGCTTGTCTAAAAGTGATGATGAAAGAGTTGCTGAAATGATTAAACGTTTCCATTTGGAAGGACTAGAAAAAAGATATCCTCGACAGTTGTCTGGAGGTCAACAGCAAAGAGTTGCCCTTGCCCGTATATTGGCATATCGACCGGATGTTATATTGCTGGATGAGCCATTCAGTGCAATGGACACTTTCTTAAAAGAGCAATTGCGTATGGAACTTGCCAATCTGCTAAGGGATTTTGACGGATTTTCCATCATGGTTACCCATGACCGTGACGAGGCATTCCAGTTTTGCGATGAGCTCATAATACTGGATGCAGGTAAAATTATCGCAAAGGGAACTACATATGAAATATTCGAGAATCCTAGAAGGGTTGAAGTTGCCAGACTTACAGGGTGCAAAAACATTTCTGAAATTGAAATCATAGATGATTATCATCTCAAATCTTTGGATTGGGATGTTACTTTTGAAGTATCACAAAAGATTTCACCTAACATCACTCACATTGGAATAAGGGCACATGACTTTTCTGCAGCTCAAAAGGGTGATGTTAATGTCTTCAGCACTGAAAATTCAACTGTATTGGAGATGCCTTTTGAATGGGAAATAACCTTGGCAAACGGGTTATGGTGGAAATATGACAAACAGATTTATGAGCATGATTTTGTGATTCCAAAGTATCTGAAAGTGGATCCTCAAGATATAATTTTATTGGAAGAGTAACTGGATTCTGTAATAAATTGCCATTGATATAAATTAAAATAATATTCGATAATCTGATTAAATAACGCTTATTTTTAATTTTTAGAGTTTTTAACAAATATTTTATTTTTCGATATAGGATATTTTGAGTATTTTCATAACAAAAGTTTTATATATCTGATTTTAAAGTTTACATGTGTGAATTGTTATTCATAACGTTTTTTTTAAAATTTGGAGTAATCATAATGAAAAATAAGACCTTGTTTGCAATTACTATAATTATTTTAATCATTGCGGTAATGGGCGCATCATTCACATTCGCATCGGATAATGCAAAATCCGGTTCTATCGTTGTTTATGCTGGAGCGGGATTTTCTGAATTGGGTGATGACCTGGTAAAAACTTTCAATGAGAAGTATCCCAACATTGAAGTTAACATGAGATATGGTGGAAGCGGAGAGCTTTTCACCACAATGGAAACTCAAAAAAGCGGCGATGTATTCTTCCCTGCCGCATACAAATATATGGGCGAAGCTGTTGAAAACGGTTATGTTGAAAATGACACTGTAAAAAATGTAACCAAAAACATTCCCGTTATTATTGTACAGCCTGGAAATCCTAAAAACATCACAGGTATTGATGATTTGGCACGAAGTGATGTAAAAGTGGGTTTGGGTGAAGCTGAAGGGCCTGCGATTGGTAAATCCTCACAGGAAATACTCAACAAAAGCAATGTGACTGTGGATCCTGTTGTTACAACTACCACTGTGAACCAATTGGTGACCTATCTCATTTCAGGTGAAATCGATGCTACCATCATATGGAAAGCAATGACCACCTGGGCGGATAATCAGGGCAAATTTGAAGTAATTGAAATTCCTGAAAATCAAAACAAGATAAGCACCATTCCGATTGCTGTTACAACATTTACCGAAGACAGTGACTCCGCACATGCATTTGTGGACTTTGTCACCGAAGATGAGGATGCACACAAACTGTTTGAAAAATGGGGATATGAATTATTATAGATAACCTCTATTTTTCTTTTTTAATTTATAATATGGAAAGGGGATTATGCGTTCTAAATTTGAAATTTTGGTTATTTCCATAACGGTAATCGTTACTTTAATCTTATTTTTAGTAATTGGAAGCATGTTTTTAGTAACCACTCCACAGGGCTTTTTGGAGTCCCTTTTTTCATCTGAATTCGCATATTCAATTTGGCTGACCATATACACTTCATTAATATCTGCAACTTTGGTGGTTATATGCTGCATTCCAATGGCATACAGTTTATCACGGTTGGATTTTCCCGGAAAATGGTTTTTCAGAATCATATTGGACATTCCAATGGCGTTGCCTGAAATTGTTGTGGGAATTGCTCTTTTGATGTTTTTGGGAAACTACGGCATCGGGGGAATGTTGGATTCAATTGGAATCAAGTTCGTTTTCAATACTTTAGGAATAATAATTGCCGAATTTTTCATAGCGCTTCCATATGCTATTAAAATGCTGCATTCAACATTCAACTACATTGACACAAGGTATGAGTTTGTTTCAAGAAGTTTGGGGTACAGCGATTTTGAAACTTTCTATAAAATCACACTTCCTCTCTCAAAGCAGGGATTGTTTGCAACAATCATCATTACTTTGGCACGTTGCATAGGGACATTTGCTGCAGTGCTCTTTGTCGGAGGAGGAATTCTGCATAAGACTGACACGTTATCGATTACAATGTATCTGCATTTGTCCACAGGAAATATGGACATGGCAATCACTGCAGGAATAGTATTGGTCATAATATCTGTAATCACAATAGCCATCATGGAGAAATATGCTCCCGAAACGTATAATCAATAGGGTGATATCATGTATCTTGAAGTTGAAAATTTAAATGTCAATCTTGGTGAGTTTCACCTGAAGGACATAAGTCTGGAAATTGAAAGGGGAGAATACGTAGTTTTGATTGGACCAACAGGTTCTGGAAAATCCGTTCTGCTTGAAACAATCATAGGCTTTTATCAGCCGGATTCAGGAATCATTAAACTTGATGGAAAGATTCTAAACGATGTTGCTCCAGAAGAAAGAAACATTGGCATCGTCTATCAGGATCATGTATTGTTTCCAAATATGAACGTCTATGACAATATTGCATATGGTCTAAAAAGGGATAAATCCCTCACAAAAGAGGAAATAGATGAAAAAGTAAAAAGTATCGCTGAAAAAATGAATATTTCCCATATTCTGCACAGGGATGTCTTGACATTAAGCGGAGGGGAATCTCAAAGAACAGCACTTGCCCGTGCAATTATTGTCGGACCGGATATAATTCTGATGGACGAACCTTTCTCTGCATTGGATGTAACAACACAGGCAAAATTAACATCTTTGATTAAAGACATAGGAGTGGAGTATAAAACAACATTTCTTCATGTGACTCATAACTTTAATGATGTCTGGAACTTAGCAGACAAGGTAGGGGTTATGAAAAACGGTGTTTTACATCAACTGGACTATATCTACAAAGTATTTTCAAAACCTGCTAATGATTTTGTTGCCAGTTTTGTAGGTGTGAACAACATTTTTGATGGAAAAATAGTAAATACGAAACAGAATTCAGTCACCGTGAAACTAAATGACAATATTCAGATACAAAGTACTGATGATGAATACTGTAACCTCGCATCCCATGAGGTTATCGGAGAAAACGTTTTGGTTGCAATAAGGCCTGAAAACATTATCTTTGCAAAATCAACATTTGAATCATCTGCAAGAAACCAACTTAAGGGAAAGATAACCAAAATAGAAGAGTCTGGACCAATAGTCAATGTTGAAACGGATGTTGAAGGCATATTATTTAAAGGAATTTTAACCAGAAATTCATTTGAAAATCTTGATTTGAAATTGAATGGCGAGGTTTATTTGATTTTCAAATCTGTAAATGTTAATGTCTTGGACAGTTATAACACGTTTAAGTTATCTTGATTGCTTTTAATTGAATGTGTTTTTCATTAACAGCATTGTTTTTGATTTTCAATCTGATTTTTCTTTGGGGATATATATCCTACTTCTGATTTAGGATGCAAAACGAATTTTGCTGATGGTAATGTCAAAATTTAAAGCAGCCCTTCTCATGATTGTCAATAACTCCAATTGATTCTAGATATGAATATATGATTGTTGGGCCGACAAATTTCATTCCTCTTTTTTTTAGATTTTTGGAAATCTCTTTGGATAAATCAGATTCGGTTAGATATTCGGCTTTGATGATTTCACCATCCGTAAATGACCAGATATAATCTGAAAAGCTTCCAAATTCTTTTTGGATTTCAATGAATATTTTGGCATTGTTTATTGCAGAAGTGATTTTGCCTTTATGGCGTATTATTCCCTCATTGTTTCTAAGTTCTTCGATCTTTTCCTCATCATAATTGGATACTTTAACAACATCAAAGTCGTCAAATGCCTTTTTGAAGTTTTCACGTTTTTTAAGAATTGTAATCCATGAAAGACCTGCCTGAAATGATTCCAGAACAAGCATTTCAAACAGTTCCCTGTCGTCATATGTAGGAATTCCCCATTCCTCATCGTGGTATCTGATGTATACTTCATCATCGGTTACCCAACTGCATCGCCTTTTGTTCATAGAAATAATTATTATATTCATCAATAATATATATTTTTAAGGGAAATTTAATGGATTGATGATATGAATCCTGATTTAAAAAAGAAACTGATACTGTTTGTTCTAATGATTTCATTCATGGCTCTTTATATGCTCGTGTTCGGAACTAAAAATATGGTAATCGGGCTTACTGTAATTTTGGCTGCGTTCATGAGCTTAGGCAATGACCTGTCATTCAAACCCAAATTGTCATTCATTAAAATCTTTTCATTGCTTTTAATTTTAGGGATTGCAGCTTATCTGAATAACCCTTTAACGATTTGGGGTTGCATATTAACATTTATTGTGGTATTCGCAACCACATTCACATCATATAATATGTTTGGAACCAGCACTTACCTTCCTTATCTTATGTGCTATTTCATGATGATTTCAGCCAGTGTTGACCTTGAAGGCCTGCCGATGAGGATTCTGTCATTGCTTTTTGGAGCTGTTTTCATTGTGGGATTGAATATTGTTGTCAATAGGAAAAAGGATTATAAACTATCAAAGGCAACCATTGATGGGCTGGTCAGTGAACTGGACAATTCGATAGATTTGAAACTGAATGGAGGGGAAGTGTCTCATGAAAACTTTAAAACCGCCAATGGTCTTTATTCTGCCATTTTCAATAAGTTCGAATATAAATATTTTCCAACAGAAAAACATCAGTTTGCTTTAAATCTAATAAAATCATTTCAACATATCGGGTTTCTGATAGCGGATTATGACTTTTCCAAAAATGAATTGAGATATGTAAAAGATGTTTTATCCAAAATCAGACAGATCAATCCTGAAGATATTTTCACGGATGTTGAGATAGAAACTAATGAAATGCCATTGGTTCTCTTGAATCTTGAAATAATTGCAAATGAGGTTAATAAGGATTTGGCTGAAGACAGTTCGCTTCCGGATAAAAAAACAATAAGAACATTGTTAAGACCCATTCTTAAAAAGGAATTTTCTTTAAAATCTCCTAAATTCGTGTTCGCTTTTAAGATGGCTTTCATGCTATTCATTTGGCAGCTGCTGACATTGATGTTCGATCTGCCTTTCACAAAGTGGCTGTATTTCATTACTCTTCCGCTGATGATGCCTTACGTTAACGATTTGGCATCCATGGCAAAGGCACGTATCAAGGGAACATTTCTGGGTGTATTCATATTTGCATTGATTCTCGTTTTGATTCCGTATATTCCGATTTCAGCTAAAACAGTGGCGATAATCTTATTTGTTGCATGTATTTTTGTCCTTGTTTTAAAAATGGAGGATAAATTCATTTTAACCACTGCTTCTACCATAATGTCTGTCATGACTGCATTAATATATATTAATCCTCCTGAGGCGTTGGCTCTTAAATTGCTTGGGGTAGTTGTTGGTGTGGTTGTAGTGTCCATTTTTAACTTTAAGTTTTTGCCGTATTCAGTTGAAGCGGAAACGCAAAACTGTTTGAAGGTATGCTGTGAATTCAATGGCCAATATTTTGATTTGATTAAGGAAAAATGTAGGGGTGTTGAATCTGATAGGAAAACTGTTCTGCTAGTTTTAACAAATATTGTTCGTGAAAATATTCAAGTAACAGATGAAAACATGCAATTGTATGATTTGCAAATAAAGATAACCGATATCTGTAATTTCATATTAAATTATTTGGATGTCCATTCTCCATGTGAAAAATTGAAAAATAATTTAATATGCATTATAGACAAAGATTATAATGTTGACAATAATTTAGATGTTAAAGATAGGATTATTGCACATGTAATGCTTTATATTAAAGGATTATATGATGATGAAAAAGCTATTATGAGGGATTTAAAATGAATAAGTTAGGTATGGGAATGATGAGGCTTCCTCTTCTAGATGAAAACGACTTTACAAGCATTGATTACGAGCAGGTCAACCAGATGGTGGATGCGTATATGGACGCAGGTTTCAACCACTTCGACACTGCATACATTTATCATGAAGGAATGGGAGAAAAGGCTTTTAAAAAATGTGTTGTTGAGAGATATCCTCGTGATTCATTTAAAATTGCAACAAAACTACCATTGTTTGTAATCACAGAAGAATCACAATTGGAGCCACTTTTTGCCGAACAGCTCGAAAATTGCGGTGTTGAATACTTTGATTACTTCATGTTGCATAATGTAAGCGGATATACAGAAACAGCATGGAAAAACGTTGATCTGTATTCTTTTATCCAAAATAAAAAGGAAGAGGGATTCATAAAACATATTGGGATATCAACCCATGGGAATGCCGAATTTTTAGAGGAAATTCTATTCATGCACCCTGAACTGGAGTTTGTTCTGCTTCAAATTAACTATCTTGACTGGGAAGATGAAGGAATTGACTCAAGAAAATGTTTTGAAGTTGCAAAAAAATACAATAAACCTGTAATGATTATGGAGCCTTACAAAGGAGGATTTTTGGCAGATGTTCCTGAAGAGGCGGAAAAAATCATGAAGGAGTATAATCCTGACCGGTCAGTAGTTTCATGGGCGATGAGATTTGTAGCCAACTTGGATGCATGTGTTGTTTTAACCGGTGCAAGCAACCTTGAACAGCTTGAAAACAATATTCAGGAGTTTAAAAATGCAGATCCCCTGAATGATGAAGAGTTAAAGATTCTTGAAGATGTTTCAGAAATCATAAACAGCAACATCACTGTTGACTGTACAAAATGTCGATATTGTGTCGACACTTGCCCGGAAGAGATTGACATTGCCAAAATCTTTGATTTGTACAACAAGGAAAAAATTCTCAATAAGGATGGAAACCCATGGTCACAACTGGGAAACGCTTATCTGAACTATTCCAGGCTTCCTGATGTTGGATTGGCTTCAGACTGTAGCGAATGTGAAAGCTGCATTGAGGAATGTCCTCAGCAGATTAACATTCCTGAAGTCCTCAAGGACGTTGCAAAAACATTTGAAACCGAAGGTTATGGATTTACTAATTAATCCCTTTTCTATTTTTTTTGTTTAGTTAAAGCAATGTTTAATAATTATTAAGTATATATTTATAAATAGTTAATTTATTGAAGGTTTTAGACATGATACCTGGTATGAATAAAAAACAAATGAAACAGATGGAAAGGCAAATGAAAAAAATGGGTATGAAAATGGAGGACCTGGACGGTGCTCGTGAAGTAATTATCCGTTTTGATGACAAAGAGTTAATCATTGACAATCCTAACGTAAGCTTAATGAATGTAATGGGTCAGGAAACCTATCAGATTGAAGGTAAAGCCCGTGAAGTAGAGCTAGAATATGAAGTTGAAATTCCAGACGAAGATGTTGAAATGGTAGCAAACAGTGCTAATGTAAGTGAAGATGAAGCAAGGGCAGCACTTGAGGAATGCAAAGGAGACTTGGCTGAAGCTATCATGAAATTAAACCAATAGGATAAAATGACATTAATTGCACACATATCTGACTTGCATGTCTGCAAGGCGGATTTTGATGAAGATATATTTATGCAGGCGGTTGGTGAAATAAATGCTATGCAGCCTGACATGATAATATTGACAGGGGATTTAACAGATAATGGTTACTATGTCGAGTTTGAACAGGCAGCCAGATACCTGTCACTTTTTGACGCTCCGTTGTTTGCAGTTCCCGGAAACCATGATTCACGTAATTTGGGTTATCAAAGTTTTGAGGAATTGATAGGTGAGCGAAGCTGGAAACTGACCTTAGGCGAAAAGGTCACAGTCATGGGTCTAGACAGCAGTTCTCCGGATGAAGACCGAGGGCATGTCGGAACTCCTCAGCACATGTGGCTGGAACATCAATTGGATGAATGTGTAATTAATGAAAACTTTTCTATTGTGGCTTTGCATCATCATGTAGTTTCCATTCCACAAACTGGCCGTGAACGTAATGTTCTCTCCGATGCAGGAGATATTCTAAAGACATTGACAACTCATGAAGTTGATTTGGTATTGTCCGGCCACAAGCATGTTCCAAACATCTGGAAAATAAACGACACTGTCGTGGCAAATGCAGGATCATTGTGTTCCACCAAGCTGAGAGGAAAAAATAAGAATTCATATAATGTTTATAATATTTCAGATACTGAAATTGAGATTTTTCTAAATACTGTCGGTGGCGAAAGATTTTTATTTGGAAAATACACAAGAAATAAATTATAGATTTAAATATAAAATTAGATAAATATACAATACTGAATTAATTTTAGGTGATATTATGAAAGTTGTCGTAGATGCTTCTAATGTAGCTTATTATGTAAAAAATGAGAATGGTCAACCAAAATTGGCCAATATCCTTGCTGCTGTTAAAGCATTAGAAGAAAGTGAAGATGAATTTGTAATTATTGCTGATGCATCACTCCGTCATGATATTGATGATAAAGAAAAATTCTTGAAATTGTTGGAAAGTGAAAATGTAGAGGAAGTTCCAGCAGGAAATGATGCGGATCATTTTATTCTTGAAATTGCCACTAATGAAAAGGCAAAAATATTATCTAATGATAAGTTCAGAGATTATGCTGCTGAATTTAGAAATATCGCTTCAATGAGAATTCCATTTGTGATAGATAATGGAAGATTGACATTTGGAAAACCAAAGCAACCTAAAAAAGATAAGAATATCCTTCAAAACATTTGTGATGAAATCATTAAGGAACTGAACTTTAAGAAATGGGAAATATATACAAGCAAGGAAGGATTGGAAATTTCTCCATTAAACATAGCCAAACAGGCTATTATTCGCATTGACAATGAAAGCAATACAGAATCCAAACTTGAAAATATTTTCTCAAAAATTCCAATGTTCAATAAGATTGTGGAAATGGTTGATGATGTGGAAATTGCAGCTCCTTATGTGATATTTGTTTTGGTTCATCCTAAGGATTATAAGCTTGCGGTTAAAAATGCTGGAAATATTTCAGTGACAATAGCAGACAGATTAGGTCTTGAGAAAAAACCTTTGATTGCCGTTCGTAACGACCTTTTTACAAAACCGGGCAACTTCGAGCTGAACATTTTGCTTGCCGATGAGGTGACTGAAAATGCTCCTTACAACATTTTAGTACGTGTAAGCGCTCATGATGAAGTATTCATTAAAAGAAACTCAAGAAATATTGCAAGCACTATAGCTGGCAGATTAGGTTCTTGGAAGTTTCCATTTGTATCCGTCAAACCGGATATGATTTTAGAAAAACCTGGAGACTTTGAAATAGAACTTGAGAAGGGAGGAGCTTTTGATGACTAGTTTTTTAACTAAGTCTTACATTAAGTTGACCACTCGACTTAATCCCATTTCAGTCGGAACAAAATTTTTTCCAACAAACAACCTCGAAACAGAATATGTGGAGTTGTTTAATTACACTCAGACTATTCTTTTTGAGCTTGAAAAGGCAGAAATCACATCAGATACAATATTGCAGAATCTAATTCGTGATGTGGGTGCTGAAAATATTCCAACTGAATACACTTTTCATGAATTATCTCCCGCAGAAAATAGAATAGAAGAATATGCTTTGGTAAGTAACATTATCATGGGTAGCGATCGTTACTTTTACATTGAACTGCAACATCCTTCAAATTTAATCAATATATTTGTTAAGATTATCGAAACTGAAAAAGGAGAGATTGTCGAAAAAACTGATACTGAACTTGTAGCAAGGATGCTAAGCAAAAATGATGCTATTCGTGTAGCTATTGAACTAATAGGTATTGGATTATCTGAAGGAATCCAGGTTATTTCCGCTGTAGGAATGACTGGAGCCGCTTCAATCGAAAGGGCAATCCATTACACTCAAAGTGTTGGAAGTTTTCCGGGCATTGCATTTACAAAACTTGGAGGAGAGTATGCCCTTGTCTTTGACGATGCATTTTTGCTTAAGGAATCCCGACCTGTGAATTTGGAAAATTATCTATTCATCGACCTGATTGATTCTACAAAATTCATTGATAAGCATGGCAGAACCCAGCTTGTCGAACTTATGACTGGAATAAAGAATTTCATCGAAACAGAATGTGACGGTGAACTTGAAGGTTATAGGGAAGGAGGGGATGATTTTATTGCAAGATTCCCATCCAAGGATTTGGCTATCCGCGCAGGACTTGATGCAGCATGGTTTGCACTTGATAATGGTGCTAAAATCAGAGCGGGAGTTGGCAGAAGCAGACGTGAAGCGGGTGAGAGGGCTCAATTGGTTGATAATTTGGAATCCACTTCTCCATTGTCATTAGTTGTATTTGAATTGGCTAATGGATTATATGCTTATAATATTCCATCTGAATTTTCAAGAACATTGATTAATTTGATTGAAAATGAAAAATCCAAATTGATTGGTGTGTTTATATTTGTATTCATATTTGTATATGTGATGTCAATTTTAGGTCTTGGAGTATTTGGTTTTGTTGGAATTTTACTGGCTTTACTTTATGCATTTTTCGCATAAAAAATTAAAAGGAATTTAATATGAGACGAAAACAAGACGATAAACGGGTATTGAGAGCAGGTAACGGTAGAAATACTCGTAAAGGTCGACGAAATAACAATCGAAAATCGTTCGGATTTTCTAATAATAGACAATCCGCTCCTCAAAGAAAACCAAAAAAGCAAAAAAAGAGGAGTTCCAGGACAGTCTTTCTAATGATTATGGTATTATTGGCTTTTGTCATTGGGGCTGGAATTGGAGTTATGCTGAGCTTTGACAGCGGCAATGAGGATGCTAATAATGAAACCCATATAGAAAATGTTACTGTAGAAATGACTACAAATTTAAATGAAACCCAAGAGGTAACATTTGATGAAGCCGATGCTGTTGATTTTAATGAAAATCAGACGGAATTTATATTGAAAGATGAAAATAAGGAATATTATGACCCTTATGAGGATATACAACAATAACTTATTTTTTTGTGATTTTTATGAATTTTATTAGAAATCTTGATGGGGGATTTTCAGTAATTGAAAATCTTGAAGTATCAGGGGCTCGTGAAGGCAAATTTGGAGTAACTATTATTCATTGTCCAAATAGTACTGTTTCAGGTGTTTTTACTTCAAATAAAGTTGTTGCAGCTCCTGTTAAGTATACTAAAAATGTAATTAAGGATGGAATTGTTTCAGCCGTTTTTGTAAATAGTGGAAATGCCAATTGCTTTACAGGCGAGCAAGGATTTAAAGATTGTGAAACTTTAGTGGAATTGGTTTCAAAGGATTTAAAAATCCCCAAAAATGAAATAGCAATCTCTTCAACAGGGGTCATTGGTCGTGAAATGCCTATTGACATAATTTCCAAAGTGGCTTATGAATCCCTTTCCAAACTGGGAAATAATCCAGAAAACTCTCTTGCAGCTGCAAAAGCCATCATGACTACAGATACTTTTCCAAAGGAATGTGCTGTTGAAGTCACATTAACAACTGGCCAGACAGTTAAAATTGCAGGTATTACAAAAGGAAGTGGAATGATTGCTCCGAATATGGGAACAATGCTGTCATTTATCGTAACAGATGCAATAATCCCTGCGGGTGACATTAAAAAAGCATTGAAGATGGCTGCAGATATCAGTTTCAACATGATTGTTGTTGATGGTGATGAGAGTACCAACGACACATGCCTGATGATGGCCAATGGAGCTTCAGGCGTTGAAGTGGTCATGGATGGTAAAATCGATTCCAATTTCCAGGATGCATTGAATTATCTCTGTATTGATTTGGCTAAAAAAATGGCTCGTGACGGTGAAGGAGCCACAAAATTCATTGAAGCAAATGTTTGTGGTGCAAAGGACGATAATGATGCACGCCTTGCAGCTAAGTCAATCATATCATCAAGTCTTTTTAAATCAGCAGTCTTTGGGGGCGATCCAAACTGGGGAAGAATAGTGTCTGCTATAGGATACTCCGGTTGTGATTTGAATCCGGACATTGTAACCATTTCAATCGCTGATGATGAAGACGATGTTGATTTGGTAAAGAACGGTGAAATTCTGGCATTTGAAGACACTCCATATCTTGAAAGGGCAGAAAAGATAATGCAATCCAAAAATGTCATAGTCAATATTGACATGGATTTAGGTGATGGTGAGGCAACTGCATGGGGTTGTGATTTAACTTATGATTATGTCAAAATTAATGCAGAATACACCACTTAAAGAAAACCTTTAAATATATTGAAAACAAATATTTTTATGTTATATATAATTCTAATGTTTTAATGATTGAATTTGAAGGAGGGTAAGATATGGCAAAAGTTAAAGGAACTAACAGAAGAACCAGACAAAAAAGAAGTTATACTAAACCTGGTAGTAAAAGAGGAAGAGGAGTTAAACAAACTTGGAAAAAATAATCCTCTTATAACTTTTTTTTATTTATTTTAACTATTTTTTGATGTTATTAACATTTCATCATATTGACAATTTTTAAATACTATTTTTCACAAACCTTTCTTTAGGTGAAATTAATGAATGGTCATAGAGCACACGGATTTTCAAGCGCATTATTTTTGGATTCGGATGAAATCTTGGGAGAATTAGACCTTAAAGGTGATGAAGTCTTTATGGATGCAGGCTGTGGCGATGGTCACAATGCAATTAAAGTTGTTGAAGAATATCTTCCTAATGGTACTGTTTATGCAGTAGATATATATGATGCTTCTATCGAAGATATGGAAACCTATAAAAAAGAAAACAATGTGATTAATCTCATCAACATTGAAGCGGATATCACTGAAGGGATTCCAGGTGTTGAAGATGAATCAATTGATGTTGTATTGATGGTTAATGTATTCCATGGATTTAAGGCATCAAGAAAAATTGATGAAGCCATCAGTGAATTTGCAAGAATCATCAAACAGGATGGTAAAATTGCAATCATGGATTACAAAGCATGGGACGTTCCTAAAGGACCTCCAACTCCTGTAAGAAGTTCTCCTGAAGAATTGGAAGAATACTTTGCAAAACATGGTCTTAAAAAGATTTACTTAAATGAAGAAATAGGTGAGGACATTCCTGAAGGAAAGTCTCACTATTTGATAATGTTTCAAAAAGAATAAGTGTTAAATGGGATTAAATCCCATCTATTTTTATATTTTAAAATTAAAAAAAGAGAAAGTTTCGATATTTAGTCATCTGCTAAATTATCGAAGTATCCTTGGATAAATACGACTGGAGTTCCTTTGTCTCCGGAACCGCTTGTCAAATCACATAGGGAACCGATTAGATCTGTTAATCTTCTTGGTGTTGTTCCTTCTGTAATCATTTGTCCGGTTAAGTCCGCATCTTTCTGTTTAATTTCTTGTTTGATTGCTTCTTTTAATTCGTCGCCTTTTAGATCTGCGAATTTGTTGTCGGAAACGTATTTTAATTTGATTTCGTTTGGTGTTCCGATTAATCCGTCTGTATGTGCTGGTGATACGACTGGATCTGCGAGTTCCCAAATTTTTCCAACTGGGTCTTTGAATGCTCCGTCACCGTAAACCATTACTTCTATTTGTTTGCCGCTGATTTCGATTAGTCTTTTTTGTACTTCTTTTACTACTGCATCTCCTGTTTTAGGGAAGAGTTTTAGTTTTTCTTCAGTGGCTTTGTTGGAGCCTAAAAGTCCGTAGTCTGGATTGAATCCTGAGTCTCCAACAGGTTCTGTAAGGACTTGGTGCAATCCGTATACGTTTGCCCCTAATTCTTTGAGTAATTTTGTTGTTTTTTCTCTTGTGTGAATGTCACAGGTTAAAACGTCATTGGTGTAGTCGAGAATTGTTTTTACATCATTGGAGAAGACGAATTCGACTTCACAGTCTTCGCTTTCGATTATTTCTCTGTAAAAGTCAATCATGTTGATTCCTGTGAATGGGTGTATCCATGATCCGAAAGTTTCTGCATATTCTTCTTCGGTGATGATGCTTGCGAGGTTATATTCGCTTTTGTCCAATAGTTCTTCGTCTAAAATTCCGTTTCCTACTTCGTCTGCTGGGAATGATGTTAATAAGGTTATTTTATCCATTCCTCTTGCAATTCCTTTTAATACGATGGAAAATCGGTTTCTACTTAAGATTGGGTTTGTCACTCCGATTTTTTTGGATGGGAATTTGTTTTGTAAATCTTCTGCAATGTCGTCAACAGTCACATAATTTCCTTCTGAAATACCTACAACTGCTTCTGTGATTGCAACAACGTCTTTATCTCTAAATTCAAACCCTTCATCTTCTTTTGCAGCCATTAATGAATCCACAACTATTGTGGCTAAATCATCGTCTTTCTTAATAATTGGTGTTCTGATTCCACGTACTACAGTACCAACACATCTCATTTTTATACCTCTATATCATAATGTCGCTGGAACTAATTTTCCAACAACCCATATATTTTATATTTTTTAAGTTATATATAGGTTAAGATTTCCCCCAATTTTTTCGAATTAAAAATAATTTCCTTGAAAATCATTAAATACTATCTTTTAAAGACTATTAGTAATGAAATGTGGTGATAGTTATGGAACACAAACATCATGCTAAATCAAGTGCTAATTTCCTTGATTCCGATGAAATTTTACGGGAATTGAATCTTAAGGGAAATGAGGTTTTCATGGATGCAGGTTGCGGTGATGGATACATTTCCATTAAGGCAATCAACGAATATCTTCCCGATGGCATTGTCTATGCAGTGGATAGCTATGATGTGGCTATTGAAGAATTGAATGAATACAAACAAGAGAATAACATTGAAAATTTAATCACCGTTCTGGGAGATTTTACCGAAGGTATTGTCGATGTTTGTGATGGTGAAATTGATGTTATTTTGATGCTTAATGTATTTCATGGGTTTCAGGATACAAAAACCAGGGATGCTGTAATTGAAGAATTGTCCAGGTTAATTAATGATGAAGGTAGAATTGCAATCATGGAATTCAGGCCAATCGATTGGTCATTTGGCCCTCCGACTGAAATAAAATGCAGTCCTGATGAATTGGAGGAGATATTTTCCAAACACAATCTTAAGAAAGTTCATTTAAATGAAAATATGGGTCAGAAGAGTCCTGAAGGAAATTCACATTTTATGATAATATTTGAAAAGGAGTAATTAGACATGATTTTTGCAGCGATTTTGGCAGGTGGCATAGGATCTAGAATGGGGGGTACAGATACTCCTAAACAGTTCCTGCCATTAGGTGACCGGCCGGTTATTGTTCACACTATTGAAAAATTCGTAATTAATAATAAAATTGATAAAATCATCGTTTTAACACCTCAAAATTTTATAAACCATACGTCTCATCTTATTGAGGAGTATATTGGAGATAACTCCAATGTCATTGTCATTGAGGGTGGGAAAACAAGAAACGATACAATAATGAACAGTATCAACTATATTGATGAGAATTTCGGCATTGATGATGATTCGATTATTATAACCCATGATTCAGTGCGCCCATTTGTAACCCACAGGATTATTGAGGATAATATTGAATGTGCAAAAAGATATGGGGCCTGCGATACCGTTGTGCCTGCTACAGACACAATCGTTGAAAGCATAAATGGCACCACTATTGAGAGCATCCCCGTACGGGATTATTATTACCAAGGCCAAACTCCACAGAGCTTCAATATAAAGAAACTTTTTAACTTAATCAATAGTTTGACGGAAGAGGAAAGCAATATACTGACAGATGCATGTAAAATATTCACTTTGAAAGGTGAAGATGTATATCTGGTCGAGGGCGAAGTAACAAATATTAAAATTACTTACCCTTATGATTTGAAATTAGCAAATACTATACTTGAGGATAATCATGATTAACATTGTCTACAGATTGAAATCTCCTAAATTCTTTGAGGAATCCATTGACGAAATTGAATTAGACGGAGTTGTCGTAAGGCCGACATACCTTTCAATATGTCAGGCTGACCAAAGATACTATCAGGGCTCCAGACCAGCTGAAATTTTGGATAAGAAACTGCCGATGGCACTGATTCATGAAGGAATAGGAGAAGTTGTCTTTGATAGCGAAGGCAATTTCAAATCCGGAGAAAAGGTAGTGATGATTCCAAACACACCGACCGATGAAGACGTATGCAGACTCAACTATTCCTACAAATCAAAGTTCAGGGGAAGCGGTTTTGACGGATTCACTTCCGATTTAATAAAGCTTGGATCTGACAGGGTTGTAAAAATCCCTGATGACTTTAATTTGCATGTTTCAGCTTTCATTGAATTGATGTCAGTTGCATATCAGGGGATTTCTAAGTTCGAGGAAATCTGCACAACACCAAAGGAGGTTTTGGGAGTTTGGGGCGATGGAAACCTTGGATTTATCACATCCCTTCTTTTAAAGGAAAAATTTCCTCATTCAAAGATAATCGTCTTTGGAAAACATTATGATAACCTTGATTTGTTTTCCTTTGCCGATGAAATCTACAGGATTCATGATGTACCGGATGACTTGACTGTTGACCATGCATTTGAATGTGTGGGATCAAGCGCTTCCCAATCAGCTATTGACCAAATAATTAACATTATCAATCCTCAAGGTACAATTAACTTATTCGGTGTAAGTGAATATCCGATTCCAATCAATACGAGAATGGTTTTGGAAAAAGGATTGACAATCCAGGGAAACAGCCGTTCCGAAAGGGAGGATTTTGTTGGTGTGGTTGATATGCTTTCTAAAAATCCTCAACTGTTTGAATACTTGGAGAAGCTGATTACCAGCGTATGTGAAATAAATTCCTTAAATGACTTAAAGGAGGCATTCGATAAGGACCATATTTCCAAATTCGGCAAAACAATTCTCAAATGGAATAAATAATCAATAGAGTATTCTATTCATTATTTTAAATGCTTCCACTCTATAATATTTCTTTTCATTTTTTTTCAATGTCGTCAACTTAATTTTTGATTTCATGTTTTTTTCCTGATTTTTATG
>NZ_CAMVPN010000012.1 GCF_947169325.1 uncultured Methanobrevibacter sp.
ATCCATTTATATCCCTTAAAAATACATGGATTTCCAAAAGAATCTGACATTTTTTCCCAAAGGACAAATGAAAAATAACTGCTCTTTTCTTAACCATAATTATATACCCTTTTAATAAAAAAAGTTTATCCAAGCATTTGCAAACTATTAATTTTTTTCTAATGAAAAAAATTCTAATACCCATCAAAGTGCAATTCATCTCCGGCTTAAAGAAGCCGGAGAATTCTTGCACAAAAATGTTAAAGATTTTGTCACAAAATGAGGGTGAATCGGCGCCAACCTATTCACCACTTTTGAGTGACTCGACCATGTCAAGCTTTTTAATCTTGCGTGAAAACATCAGGTTTACGATTATGGACAGGGAAAATGTAATGATTCCAGTAATTAGAAGATTCATAAGAGATATTGAAGGAAGGATATAAAATGAATCCCCTGATGAATCCCACATTATTTTAAGGATGATATAACCTACAGGAAGCCCCAACAGGAATCCGATAGCTGTAAACCACAGGTTTTGTGTCAGCAATAATTTCCTCAGGGCCCTTGTCCTGAATCCCAAAACCTTCAGTGTTGCAATTTCACGTTCGATTTCTGTAAATGACAGCAATCCAAGATTATATAAAACAACCACTGCAAGGAGACTTGCAAAGAATATAAGTATGTATATCAGAAGCCACATTGATTCTGTAAGCTCGTCCCAGCTTGAGGTCATGTCCTTCATTGAGCTGGAAGATTTTATTGCGGTGTAGTTCTTGTCCACATGCTCTTCAGTGATTATGCTTGTTGGAGTGTAGTTCAAATCCAAATCCTCCAATTTATCCTTGGACATTATGAATCCCTGTGATGTAGGGTCTGCATGAATCTTGTCGATTGTTGTGTTAATCCATTTATTGGAGCCCATTATGTGCCATTTGACAGTATCGCCCACATTAACGCCCAGCATATCTGCCATCTTCTGTGATATCGAAACCTCATCATCAGCTATTTCAACTTTGTTCCAGTCATAGTCTGTTGGGGTTACAAGGTCTGTGCCGTCAAGCACCAGAAGCGAACCGGACTTTTTGGCTGAATCCGATTCTATTTCAATGGCTCCTTCCATGAGCTTGTCGCCGTGCACCTCATCTGCCACATCGTCAACAGCAGATTCGCTTGCATTGTCATTGATTATCAGTTTTGAATCGTAATGATTGATCTGGTTAAATTCCCATTCCTTCAAATCATTCATTCCATCATACATTCCGAATGCACATACAAGAAGGGCGCTGCATCCAATTACGCCGACGATTGTCATCAATCCCCTGAACTTGTTTCTTTTAGCGTCACGATAGTTCCAGCGGACATTGAATGACAGATGTTTCCAAAATCCGAATCTTTCCATGAATCCTGTTGTGGAAACCTTAGGTGCCTTTGGACGGATTGTGTCTGCGGGCTTTTCATCCGAAATGTTTTTCACAGCATAATATGAAACCGCCAATGACATCAGCACCATCAATACCGCAATATAGACAAAGTTCATGCTCCATGCAGGTTCCCATGACGGCAGTATGTATGTGGAGCTCATTGACGGATAGAAGAGCTGAGGCAGAGTGATAGGTCCCAAAATCAAACCTAAAACGGATCCAGCCAGAACCAGCCAGAAACCGTATGATATGTAATGCAGGATAATAGAACTGTTTCTGAATCCACTGGCTTTAAGGATGCCTATTTGAGTTCTCTGATGTGCGATTATCCTTGTCATTGTTGTTAGAAGAATCAGCATTGCAATCAGGATGAATACAACAGGGAAAATGTCTGCCATCATCTTGTGCTGGTCCATCTCCTCTGAAAACTGACCTACGCTTGAGTGCTCTGACTGCGGAACAAATGTGCTGTAGTAACCGTCCATGTGATAGGACAGCAGGTCATTGAAGTTTTCAGGTGTGCCCTTAAATTTGACATTCAAAACGTTGTATGACACATTATCTTGCGGAAATGCCTTATGGGACAGGTATGCAAATCCTATTTTGGAGAAATCTGGAATGACAGAAGATGTAGATGCATGATAGACGTATTCAGGAGAATATCCGAGTCCCCTGATTTCCTTTGTGATTTCATAGCCTTCAAACTCAAAGGTAATGTCATCACCAACCTTCAGGCCTTTTGCATCGGCAAAGCTTTTGTCAAGCCATACCCCATTTGAATCGTTGATGTCGAGAGGCTTGCCTTCCATCAGATAAAATTTGGATATGGTATTGTTTTCCACAAAGTGCAGTGTTATTTCGGGGTCATTGTCAAAGTCGGCCACAGAATCCACAACCAGCTGCCTCTCCATTTGTGTTGTCGGGCCCAGAAGGTCAACCTGATATAGGAACAAATCATTTAGGACTGGTGAATAGATCCATCCGTCTGCAAGGTTTGTGTCTTCATAGAACTGATTGCTGTTGACTTCAAGGCCTACTGATTCACCGCCTACGCCTGCAAAAACGAAAACCCCAAGAAATGCCATGAGAAAAATGGATATGAACTGTGTCTTGTGCTTTCGAATGTCTCTCAGCATCTTTTTGAAAAGCACATTATCACCATTCCAAGTCAGTTATCTTTTTCGGATTTTCATTAACTTCAATGCTTTCTATCTGGCCGTTCTTGATTCTGATTACCTTGTCGGCGGCTTCGGCGAGTATTGCATTGTGGGTGACGATGACGACTGTTGTGTTGTGGGTGTTGCTCATGTCCTGCAGCAAGTTCAAGATTAACACCCCTGTTTTTGAGTCAAGTGCGCCTGTCGGCTCATCGCACAAAAGCATTGTCGGCTTTTTGGCCACTGCCCTTGCTATGGATACCCTCTGCTGTTCACCACCTGACAGCTGTGCCGGAAACTGGTTTGCATGGTCCTTCAGTCCAACTGAATCCAAGACTTCCAATCCGTTAATGTCAACGTCTACGATGTCCTTCATCAGTTCGACGTTTTCCAAAGAGGTTAAATTCGGAATAAGATTGTAGAATTGAAATATGAATCCGACATTCTTGGCACGGTACTCTGTCAGCTGATTGTCATTGAAAGTTTCAACATTCTGATTGTTTACAATAATCTGACCGGAACTTACACTGTCAAGACCTCCCAAAAGGTTTAGAAGTGTTGATTTACCCGCTCCGGATGGTCCGAGAATTATGACGAATTCCCCTTCGTCAATCGTAAAGTTAACGTTATCCATAGCTTTTAAAATGTGATCTCCTGATTTGTATTCCTTATTTACATTTTTAAATTCTATGATTGTACTCATTAATACGCCTTCTTGAATTGTTACAAATATATTTCATTTTTATGATATATATAATTTAGGTATGCCTAAAAAATTGTTGGAAATTGTCCCAAGAGAGTAAAATTGACCCCACTTCGTAAAATTATTGTGAGAGTGTAAAATTGCTTTAAACCCATTATATTTAAGTATTTCGATTAAAAAAGGTTTAAATATCATTTAATCCAAATAATAAGCTATGAAGATTAGTAATTTAAAAAACCAAAAATCCATTGTTGAAAGTAGTATTAAAAATAAAAAACCTGAAAAAGAAGCATTGTCATATTCTGTTTACAACAAGAATAATTTCAAAAAGTTTTGCGGACTAAAAGAAGACAAAACTGCAAAAGCACTCCTCAAAAAAGATTTACCATCAGAATTTGATGCCGAGCTATGTGAATTCATTAATTTGTTTAGACAAAAAACAATCAATGAAAAAAAAGAGTGGGAATTCTACATCGACTACGAAAATAATGAGATTATTCACTGTTTGAATGGAAAATCAACAGAAGTTAGTGATTGGATCCATACTGGACTAATGAAAGATAGAAACATTTGCAGCATACATAATCATATTAAAGGAACATATTCCGCACCTTCACCAGAAAATTTTGAAATTTTAGACCATGAATTTGAAAAATATGAAATCATATGTGCCGAAGAAGAATATTGGATTTTAGAAGCAAAAGGCAAATATAAACCAAAATGAGTTAAAGATATGAAAAAAGAAATTAAAACAGAATTTAATAAATGTCATTATAGATTTTATAGAAAAACTAATTCAAAAGAAATATACGATTCCAATAATGAATATTCTAAACGATTATCCGAACTTATAAATAACTCAAATAACAATATAAATTTAAAAAGGAAGGAGTATCGATAAAAATGGAAAACATACATGATGGTTGGAAATTATCCATAAGAGATAGTGATAGACACCGACTAGATTGGGGCAAAGATAATCCTGAAGAATTGAAAAAAGAGATAATAAAATTTTATGAAGAGATTGGAGAAGAAATTGACTTGAAAAAAAAATATCCCGAATTATTCAAATAAACTAATTATTCCAAGAAAAATTCTTTCAATTTCTCTTTATCCATCTTATAGCTATCTATAATTTTACCTCCCTCAAAATGCAGGACATGCGAACATGCCTCCAAAATCAGCTCGTAATCGTGAGTTATTATAAAGGAAGTAATGCCCAAACCTTGAAGATACTTCAAATTCTCACTTACCTTCATCATATTCTTCAAATCAAGCCCACTTGTCGGTTCGTCAAAGATCAATATCTCCTTTTTAGAGGCAATTGCTGATGCTATTGCAACCCTCTGCTTTTCACCGCCAGACAGTGCCATCGGATGAGAATCCTTCAGGTGAATCAAGTTAAGATTGTCCAGAATCTCACATGCCCCCTCCTCATTTTCCCCATCCATACTCAAAAGTACTTCATCCAAAACACTTTCGGTAAAAAGCTGGTGGTTGACGTCCTGCATCACCATATACGATTTCTTAAGCCTTTCCTTTCGGTTCAGTGAGTGATTGTCTAAAATGAGTTCGCCCTTGCATGACCTTTTAAGACCGCACAGGCAGTTGGCGAATGTTGATTTTCCAGCACCGTTCTTTCCAATGATAGCTATAATCTCATTTTTTGGAATTCTGACACTGTCAATGTCCAAAACGCGAGTACGTCCATAATTGAATCTGAAGTTTTTAATTTCCATGAATTCAGGACTGCTGCAGTAGTAATCCGGATGTTTTGCAGTCAGATTATTCAAGTTCAACTGCCTCAAACCGAGATTTCTGTGATTGACCTGTTTAAATTCATCAATCGTCCATTCGTTGTCGATTTTTCCATTCTTAATAAATATGACCCTATCGATGACATCATCCAAAAAGAACAGCTTGTGCTCTGCGATGATAACAGTTTTGCCCTGTGATTTCCATTTTTCTATGATGGCCTTAAAATCCCAGCTGGATTTTGAATCCAAATTAGAGGATGGTTCATCCAAAATCAGAATCTCCGGATTGACGGCAGATACAGATGCACAGGCAATCTTTTGCTTTTCACCGCCTGACAGCTTGAAGATGTTCTTGTCCAGGAGATGACGTAATCCGAAATCCCTAACGACATTATCCAATCTCCTTTTGATGTCACTGGCATCCATGGCCAGGTTTTCACATCCAAAGACAATTTCACCTGTAGTGTCCACATTAAAGAACTGTGTCTTCGGGTTTTGAAATACTGATCCCACATGCTCTGAAATCTCATAAATAGGCATTTCATCAATCAACTCACTGTTGAGAGATGCTTTTCCCTCACGTTTTCCATCAAAAAAGTTTGGAATAAGTCCGTTTAAAAAGCGTGTAAGAGTCGTTTTGCCGCATCCGGACTCACCGCACAAAAGTATGACTTCACCATCACCGATATCCAGATTGATATCCTTTAAATTGGCGTTTCTCATCTCATCATATGAAAATGAGACGTTTTCCATCTTAAGCAATTAAAGCACCTCCGTAAAGATAATAGATATAAACTGCAATTCCTGCAATAGATATTGCCAAAAACAGGTAATCGAACTTGTTGAATTCGACTGAAATCAGATTTGTTCTTTTTTTAGGGTTGCTCAATCCCCTTGTCAGGGAAGCGGCAGACAACTCATCGCTTGTCTTGACTGCACTGATAAGGATAGGTATCATGTAGAATTCCACCATTTTCAGGGGAGATTTCAGGGATTTGAAGGTTAATCCAAATCCCCTCATTTTCATTGCTTTGGTTATTGACCTGATTTCCTCAAACACTGACGGGATATATCTGAAAACGACTGAAACCGGAATTGTAATGTCTTTCGGAACATTGCTTTTTTCCATTGAGGCAATGAATTCGCTTACCTTGGTTGTCATGATTGTATAATATCCCATCATAAGAATCGGGAGCATTCTAGTTGCAGTATAGCTGAATGTTATTAGCACAATAGCTAAAATGCCTGTAGCATTTGGAAGAATGGTAATTTGGAGATATTTTGCAATAACATATGTTAAAATATAAATCACTGCCGCTTTCTTATAGTCTGAAAAAAACAAACAGAAAAATGGAATTAAAACCAGAATTCCACTAACATACATCGGCACGTCATTGAAGACCATGAAACTTATTATAGCGAGAATGATTATTTTTGTTCTTGGATCTATACTGAAATTTAGTTCAAATCCCATCTTTTCCACCTTAAGCAATGCCTGCTCTTTCAAAATGCTTTTTCAATACCAATTTTCCGATGTATGCACTTATCAGACCGCAGATGAATGTAAGAACAAACAGAACAAACAACACATTGGTCTGAAGGAAGGGTGCAACCACATTAACGTAGTCGTTTCCCATGGATGTGCGCATTGCAGACATGAAGGCATCCTTCAAAATGAAAAACGGCAGCATGTTACCCATTATTCCAATGATGAAAACACCATGGCTGATTATGGCGTTTTTAATTGAAGAGTAATTGCCCATTTTAAGGATGCAGTCTGCGATGAATGCACATACTGTGAATGTCACAATAGGCACCCATGTGTGTCCGCTTAAAAACATCACAATTCCCATAATCAGACCCATAAGTGTGACCATTCCGAATTTGGAAACCCTTGTTAAAAACAGCATGTACGGGATTCCGCAAATCAGCGCCGCAAGTATCGGCAATGCAATCATAAGTATCGGAACATATCCAAGCATTCCGAAAATGAATATCAATACAATAATAATCACTGAGAATATACCTACAGTGATTAAATCCTTTACGTTTAATCTTTCACTCATTGTAATTTCCTCCGAATTTAGTAGTTTTTAAGGAGAACGACTATATCTGCCATTCTCCACTTAAGTTTTGTAAATCCACCATCTTTTTGAACAAACCGTCATTAGCGATTAGTTCATCAGGTGAGCCCTGCTCAGCAATATTTCCATCATCCAATACGACAATCTTATCTGCATTTGCTATGGTTCTCATCCTATGGGCAATGATGATAACTGTCTTGTTTTTAATCAGGGCTGACAGTGCCTTTTGGATTTTTGATTCGTTTTCAACATCCAAAAAGGAAGTTGCCTCATCCAAAAGGATAACATTGGCATCCTTAAGAAGTGCCCTTGCAATTGAAATCCTCTGCCTTTGGCCACCGGACAAAAGCTCACCGTTCTCACCGATTACAGTATCATAACCGTTTGGAAGCTTCTGGACAAACTCGTCACATTCTGCAAGCTTTGCAGCCTGAAGAACCTCCTCATCACTTGCATCCTTTCGCCCAATCCTAATGTTTTCAAGGATTGTAGTGTTGAACAGAATTACATCCTGGAAAACGATTGAAAAGTTTTCCAACAGCTTTTCAGAGTCCAGTTTGGCGAGATTTTGACCTCCAAGTGAAACCTCACCGGAAACAGGATCCCAGAATCTTGCAGCCAGTTTTGAAACTGTACTTTTGCCCCCTCCTGACGGTCCGACAAGTGCTGTGACTTCACCCTGCTTTGCAGTAAATGAAATGTCTGATAAAACGTCCTTCAAATCGTCGTAGTTAAAATCAACATTCTTAAACTCGATGTCATAGCCATCCAGTGAATATTCTGTCATGCCGTCTTCAACCACCTGACTTTCGATTTCCTTGCTTCTGAAAATCTTTATGTCCATCATCAGGATTTCAGATAAAAACATCAGCCCGTTTTCCACAGGAGCATAGATTGTTGCAGAAGCTATCAGAAATATTAACAGAGTAAAAATGGATATCTGTGAGGTCATGATTAGATATGAGCCCAAAAGAATCACTGAGACTATTCCCAAGTTTAAAACCACTTTACCTGTTATGACTCCACCTGATGCCATCAGCTCGGCTTTGATTCTGGATTTTTCTATTTTTGATGTCAATCCGGTGATTTTCCCATAGTACTCGCTTTCATGGTTGTATGATTTCAAATCCCTTATCGATTCAATGCATTCCTGCATGGAGTCCCCGCAATCAAGCAGGTCTTCCATTACGATTTCACCACCTTTGTATATGAGCCTTTTTGAGAGGTACAATATTACAAATGCAACAGGCACGACCCACAGAAGTGCTATTGCTAGTCTCCAGTCAAAAATGAACAGTCCAATGGCCACCAATATCAAAGAGATAATGGATCCGAGCAATTGAGGAACAGCATGTGAGAAAACATGCTCCAAATCAGTGCAGTCGTTCATGATTGTTGATGTCAGGTCCACAAGGTCCCTGTTTTCAAAGAATGACAGCGGCAGTTTCCTTAGATTTTCACCAAGATTGATTCTTCTGTTTTCGCTTTCAACATATGTTGTGTTGAATACGAAATGGTACTGTTTCCATGCAAATGCGAAAATGATTCCCAAAACAATAAGAATCAGGACAATGAACATTCCAAGATTAGGGTCGACGATTTCACCGCCCATCAGAGGCTCCACCCACATGCTGATTAACAGAGCATATAATCCGACTGGAAACATCAGGGAAATGTTTAGAAGAGCTGTATATCCTATACCCTTAACCAGATTGTCGGCTCCCTGTTTTGTAAGACCAAATCTTTTTGTAAAATATTCTGATAACATTATGCCACCTCATTTTTAACTTTCCATTGAATTGACCGGTTGAATTCATCCCACATCCTTGAATATAGACCTTTGCTTTCAACCAATGAATCATGGTTTCCTTCCTCTACGATCCTTCCGTTGTCAACCACATAGATCTTATCGACATTCTTGACTGTTGACAGCCTGTGGGCAATCATTATTACTGTCTTGTCCTTGGTAATCTCTGAAATTGCCTTTTGAATCATATATTCGTTTTCAGGGTCTGCCAATGCGGTTGCCTCATCCAAAATGATGATTGGAGCATCTTTTAGAATCGCTCTTGCAAGCGCTATCCTTTGCTGCTGGCCTCCAGATAGATAAGTTCCTTCAGACCCAATAACAGTGTCAATTCCATCAGGCAGTTCCCCAATGATGTCATCGCATTGTGCCAGATGAAGGGCATTCAACACGTCACTTCTTGAGGCGCCTCTGCGACCTATTGCAACATTATTGTAGATTGAATCCTTAAATAAGGTAGTATTTTGGAAAACGAAGGAAATGTTTTCCATGAGCTCCCTTGTTGAAATGTCCCTTACATCAACATCACCTACTTTTATGCTTCCGCTTCCCACATCCCAAAACCTTGGAATCAGGGAAGCTATTGTTGTCTTTCCGCCGCCTGACGGGCCGACCAGTGCAACAGAATCGTTTTCGTTGATTTTGAGATTGACATCATTAAGGATGTGCTCATCAGAGTCCGTCTTTTCATAGTCAAAGAAGACCCTTTCAAATTCTATTGAATGGTTTTTAGGTTTTTGTGGATTTGTTGCTTCGGCTAAGGGTTCCTCATTCAATATAGCTTCAATGCCTTCCATGGCATGGCTTGCAAGCATCCAATCCTGTGAAACTGTCATGATTCTGTTCATCATGACTGCACAGATTGGAGTGAATATGATGTAGAACATGAAGTTTGCAAAGAACCTTACGTCAACGACAGTTCCTGCAAGCAGTATCCCTGCAGGGATTAGCAAAGCGAAAAAACCGTTGATGGAAACTGTAAATGCAGTCATCGGAAGCTGTGTTGAAAGAGAATACTCTGCTGAGAACTTTCCATAGTTTCTGATTGCATCAATGAAATTCTTGAATGAATAGACACTTTGCTGGAATGCCTTTGTAACCGGAATTCCCCGGACATACTCCACCGCTTCACCGTTCATCTTTTCCAGATAGTTTTGGTATTCCACCATGAGGTTCTGTGATTCGGATGAAAACATCGGATACATGAATGCAAAGCATAAGATTATTGGAATGAGACAGACAAATCCAAGCAGCCAATCGAAACTGAACAGCAATATCAAAAATACTATCGGAGTCACGATAGCTCCTGTCAAATCAAACAGTTGGTGTGCGAGAAATGTTTCTGTCTTTGTAGTGCTGTAATCTATTACCTTTCTTAGCCCGCCGCTTGTGTGATTTGAAAAGTATCCTAACGGCAACTTGAGAAGATGCTTCATGGCAGCATCCTTCATGTTCTTTTCGTTTTTGAATGCTGAAAGGTGAGTTCCCATCAAACCGAAAAAGTTCAATGCGATTCCCAAAACGGCAAATGTGAAGGCACTTATTGCATAGATTTCCAGGTTCTGTGCCTTTGTGAAATCTGGAGCAACCGCCAAAAGCGCATTTACTACCTCCCAAATGTATATGAATGGAACCAATAGGCAAATTGCACTTAAAGCGGACAATATCATACCAAGAATGGTGAGATATTTGTAATTTCCAGAATAGTTCAATAATCTAATAAACTTGTTTTTACTTCGAGTATTTGACATGATAAACTCCTTACAATTGATTTAATAAAATTTAGGTTTACCTAAAAATTTAAAATAACCAAAAAAGACACTTCCTTTAAAATTTTTTAAAAATAAAATAAAAGAGTTAATTTAGCTATTAATTAAAAAACAAATTAAATAAACCGATATTCAGATAAATATTTGATTAAAATTAGTATATAAAGTTATTTGAACTGAAAAGTCAAAAAGTATACCAAAAAGACAACTAATGTTTCTGATACTCAGAAGGTGTGCAGCCGACATAATCCTTAAATGCCTGGCCGAATTTGGACGGCGAGGAATATCCCACCATCTTTGATATCTCGGAGATATTATAATCTCCATCTTCAATCAGCCTGCATGCATAATCAAGCCGATACTCCTTTCTCCACTTTATAATCGGCTTTCCATACACTTCCTTAAAGCAGTTCTTCAAAGTTGTTTTGCTGACAGAGTATTTGTCTGCAAGTTCATCAAGTGTGATTTTTCCATCCAAATCACCCATCAAATCATTTTTTACACTTTCAACCATGTCAACCTGTTTTTTGGAAAGGGAAACAGATTCATTTTTAGCGAATTTGGTGATGGAGAAAAACAGCAGAAGTTCTATGCATTTCAATTTAAAGTATGGTTTCTTTATTCTTTCATCAACATCATAGAGCTCACCGATGACATGATCTATCCTTTCATTTGAGCGGATGAGCATATAACCTTGGGACCTTTCCAAATCCTCGTAAAACTCAATCAAATCAATATCCGGAACATATCCCTTAATGTGTTCACTAGCAACATCCACATCCATGAAAATCTCCAAACCGTTATAATAACCCAAAGGAAAATCTGACAATGTCTTTGTCGAATCATAGACACTTATGCACAAATCCCCATCTCCAAAATAGACCAGCTTGTCTTCACCGACCATATATGCATATCTGCCTTTAGAGCAATGATTAATCTGAAGCAAACGGGAAGGCAGTTCCTCTTCTGTAAACACCGCATCATAATTATCAACGCAGATATCGATGAATGCCAAAATGATTCCTGGAAACAGAGAATATGTTTCGAGCTTTCCATAGTTGCCCAAATCAATGGTTTTCTTAATTCCTTCATCATTAATTGTAAAGTCAGATAAGAAAACATTGTCGAATAACCCATAGAGATTTTCATTCATGAGATTAGTTTAACTTCAATATTATTTAAATTTAAAAAAAATGTAAAATAAAATTTTGTTTTAAGCATTAACCTTTTCAAATATTTCACCTAATTTTTCAAAATAAAGAAAGATATAAAACATTTCAAAACATATATTTATATTATAATAAAATTGTACAGGAAAAATGCAAATGTCATTCAATAAAGATGAAATGTTAATAATGCCTGCTGTGGATATCAAGAATGGAAAATGCGTGCAGCTCGTTCAAGGAGAACCTGGAAGTGAAATGGTTGAAATTGAAAATCCTGAACTTGTTGCCAGACACTGGGAGGATTTGGGAGCTAAAAACATCCATGTAATTGACCTTGACGGAACAATAAATGGAGTTGCAAGCTTCGATATCATCAAAAAAATCCTCAAAGAGGTTTCAGTTCCGATTCAGCTCGGCGGAGGAATTAGGAGCATGGAATATGCTCGCCAGTTGTTGGATCTTGATATTGAAAGAATAATCATTGGAACAATGGGCATAAAAAATCCCAAAACCATCGAAGAGCTTTCAGATGAATACGGATCAGATAGAATCATGATTTCCCTTGACAGCAAGGACAACAAGGTCGTAATCAAAGGCTGGCAGGAAAAGATTGACAAATCCCCGACAGAACTCTCCCAGGAGTTCAAGGACCATGGAGCCGGAAGCATCCTATTCACAAACGTTGATGTTGAAGGCCTTTTGGGCGGATTTTACACAGAACCTGTCGAAGAACTTAAAAAGTCCGTTGATATCCCAATAGTGTATTCAGGCGGAGTAACAACAATTGATGATTTAAAATTATTGAATGAAAGTGGTGTGGACGGCGTTGTAATCGGTTCTGCACTTTATACTGACAAGATTGATTTGACTGAAGCTTTAAAATATCAGAAGAGAGGAAATTAAATGAAAAAAGTAATGGCAACCGGAACATTCGACATACTCCACCCAGGACACGGGGTTTATCTTGAAGAATCCAAAAAGCTTGGTGGTGAAGATGCCCGACTTTATGTTGTTGTGGCGCGTGATTCCACAGTCGAAAGGAGAAAGAGAGTTCCGATTGTTGGCGAAGACCAACGTTTAGAATTGATAAAAATGTTAAAGCCCGTAGACGAGGCATATCTCGGTGATGCAAACGGTGACGTGTTCAAGATTGTTCATGAAATCGACCCGGACATAATCACCGTCGGTGCGGACCAGAACCATGACATTTCAAAACTGCAGGCTGCAATCGACAAAAGAGGCCTGAAGGCAAAGGCAATACGTGTTGAAAAATATCGAGATTGCGAGCTTGACAGCAGTTGCAAAATCATCAGAAAAATACAGAATACAGATTTCGAAGGAAAAATAATGGATCATTGTGAAGATTAAGGAGATTATCAAAATGTTTAAAGTAGCTATTATAGGAGCAAGTGGATATACTGGTGGAGAACTTTTAAGAATGCTTTTAAACCATCCTGAAGTGGAAGTGACAGACATCACTTCAAGGCAGTACGACGGCACCCCTGCACACAAAATTCACCCACACATAAGGGATTCTGGCCTTGTTTTCAAAAACAAAAGCCCTGCAGATTTGGATGCTGATGTGGTGTTTACTGCAACACCTCACGGAGCGTCAATGAAAATCGTTCCTGAAATCCTTGATACAGGTGCAAAAGTTGTTGACCTGAGTGGGGACTACAGATACAGGGACACTGAAGTCTATGAAAAATGGTACGGCATGGAACACACCGACAAGGAAAACAAAGGCGCTTTTGGGCTTCCTGAGCTCTACCGTGACGAAATCAAAAAGGCAAATCTCGTTGCAAACCCAGGATGCTTCCCGACAGGTGCAATACTGTCATCATATCCACTGGTTAAAAATGATTTGGTTGATAGAATAATCATTGATTCAAAAACAGGAGTCAGCGGAGCTGGCGTGAATCCTTCAGCAACCACACATTATCCGAACATTGCCGATAACGTTAATCCATATAAAATTTCTTCACACAGGCACATGTCTGAAATCCAGCAGGAACTGAAAGGCTTTGAAGGAGTCAAGGTTTCATTCACACCTCACCTGGTGCCGGTCATAAGGGGAATCCAAACCACAAGCCACAGCTTTTTGAATGATGAGAACACAGACATTACCGCTGAAGAAATCAGAAAACTATATGAAAAGGAATATGGAGGAGAATTCTTTATCAAACTTATGGATGAAGGGGAAATCCCACACTTGAGTTCAGTGAGAGGATCCAACTTCGTGCACATCGGCGGATTTGAAATTGACGAGACCGGAAGAATTGTCATGCTTTCAGCCATTGACAATCTCGTCAAAGGAGCATCAGGTCAGGCCATACAGAACATGAACATCATCCTCGGCATCGAAGAAACCGCAGGACTGACACACTTCGGCCTTCATCCTTAAACAAATTTATTTGAAGAGAGGGGAGAAAAATGGCAACATTGATTATTTATTACTCACTAGGAGGAAAAACAGATTTGGTTGCTAAAACATTAGCTAAACATTTGAATGGAGATTTAGTTAGAATTCATGATATGAAACAACGTAATGGTATTAAAAACAAGTTCTTATCCTCAATAAATGCATTCAGAGAAACAAAAACAACAATAGTTCCTGCAAACGTCGACATTACAGACTATGACACCATATACTTCGGAACACCTACATGGATGGGAAATCCGACTCCGGCAATACTTACAATAATCGACAGATGCAACCTGAGGGGAAAGGATGCAATCGTATTTGCTACAATGGATGCAAACCGTGGAGACACCAACGTCAAAAGACTAGAGGAAAAGGTCAGGATGCGCGGAGCTAGAGTCATTGAAAGCTTTACAATTGCAACCAAAGGCAAAGCTCCAGAACAACTGATTAAAGATACCGAAGCTATAATCGAAATGAAAGATTTGAAAATGTATAGAAGGTAGTTCATATGGCCAATAAAGACAAGACAGAATTAAAAATCAAGGCAATTGAAAACGGTACCGTAATCGACCACATTACTGCAAACAAATCCCTGCATATCCTGAAGATTCTAGGCCTTCCGGACAGTGAAACAAAAAACGTTACAATAGCAATGAACGTTTCATCTTCCGAAATCGGAAGAAAGGATATTGTTAAAATTGAAAACAGGGAATTGGACCATTCTGAACTTAGTCAGATTGCATTGATTGCTCCTAAAGCTACAATCAACATTATAAGAAACTTCGAACCGGTTAAAAAACATAAAATCATGCTTCCGGAAACAGTGACTTCAATCATCAAATGCACAAATCCGAAATGCATTACTAACTTCGCCAATGAACCTATAACACCTAAGTTCAAGGTCATTGAAGAATATCCTCCTGTTGTAAGGTGCCATTACTGTGAAAAACTGATACAGACAGAAGACATCGACAAACAGTTCGAATGAATATTCTAGTACATCAATAGATAATCGGCCAATCTTTTTGCAAGTGCAAGTATTGTTAATATAGGTGGCTTTCCGGGTGCTATTGGCAATACGCTTGCATCACACACATACAGATTGGGAATTTCAGTTTCAAGATTGCTGTCAACAACCTTTCCAATTGCCGCTGTTCCACCAGGATGCGCTCCCCTATACACTGTTGAGCAAATAGTATTCGGGTCAACTCCCGCTTTTTCCAAAATGAATCCTGCAGTGGCAACTCCTTCTGCCAGCAGTCTTATGTCATTAATAGTATTTACTTTATTAACAAAACCGTCGCCACTGACATATCCCTTAGCGTCATCACGTGTCTTGACCATGATTGAGAGAATGTCCTTGGCTTCAATAGGCTGGCCGTCCTCGTTGATAAATGTCGAAAAGTGAGGGGAGAGAACAAAGTTTCTTCCAACCACCAAACCTGCCATCTGAACTTCACTGTTGAAGTTAATGTCTTTTAGATATCCTCCGACAGTTACAAAAGGATCGATGAACAGTTCACGGGCAATTCCAGTAAGGCCTATTCTTTTAAGTATCATCGCAGACCCTATAGCTCCTGCACACAATATTACCTTTTTTGCCTTGATAACTGATTCTTTTCCATCCTTGACATATTTTACACCACATGCTTCAAGATTACAGAGAATGATATCAATTACCTCAGCATCGCTTATTAGTTCAGCACCTGCTTCAACTGCCTCATCAACGAAGTCACGTGCGCTCCATTTTGCATTGACGGGACATCCGAATGCACATTTTCCGCATTGGATGCAGTCCTCTTCACGGATTGCCTTCGGCATTTTGCTGACATTAAGCCCCAATTCCTTGGCGGCATCCAAAAATAGCTGTGTTCCCTGACCGATATGGGAATCGTCAAGTTCATGAACTCCAACAAGCTCTTCGACATATTCGTATTCATTTGTCAAATCGATGCCATATTCATGAAGCTCTTCGTCAAGCGCCCTTACCATATTGGCCATTGAAACGATTGTTGAACCGCCGACACAGGTTGTTGCAAGCAAATCAATTTCAGGAACATATTCATTATAATAGTTGAAAGCCTCTTTTGACTCAATATATGGTCCTTTTTCAACAATAGTGACATTTTTACCGTTTTTTGCAAGCTCACGGGCCAATATGCCCCCACCTGCACCAGTACCAACAATTACAATCATTAAATCACCTTTATTGATATTATATATTTAAACAACTACTATATAAAAAGATATTATAAAATAATGTTTATAAACATCAAAACCAAAATAATAATAGATTAATTCTTAATGAGTGATTAGAAATGGAAGAATATGTTGATTTATTCGAAAATGTTATTGCAAAAACTTCCAAAAAAGTAGATTACATTGATGTCCGTTCTGGAATTGGTGAAACAACTTCCATATTAATGAAAGACGGTAATGTAGATGAAATCAACACAGGAATGAGCTTAGGGGCAAGAATTAGAGTGTTGAATAATGGAGCATGGGGTTTTGCATACACTACAGACTTATCCAAAATTAATGAAATAACCGAAACCGCAATAAAACTGTCCTCATCACTTAAAGGAGACGTGAAACTGAGTGAAACCGAAGCGGTGAAGGACAAAACCGCAGTTGACGTAAGAATCCCTTTCAAGGACATCTCAGTTGATGAGAAAAAGGAGATAATGAAAGAAGCCAGCGATGCAGCCACAATCGAAAAGGTGAACAGTACCACCATCGGATATGTGGACAGCAAAGTGGATGAGCTTTTCATGAACAGCGAAGGCTCACAGATAGAAGTTGAAACCTCAAGAGTCAGAATGGCCCTGAACGCTTCTGCAACCGACGGCGAGATAATCCAGTTCGGACATGGCAGCATGGGCGGAGTGAAAGGGTTTGAGGCAATAGCCGACAGAGACATTGAAGAGTTCGGAAGAAATATCGGTGAAAAGGCTGTAAGATTGCTTGACGCCAAGCCTGCACCTTCAGGCAGATTCCCTGTAATAGCTGACCCTGAACTTACAGGAGTTCTAATCCACGAAGCACTGGGACATGCTGTTGAAGGAGATTTGATTTTACAGAACGACTCCATCCTCAAAGGCAGAATGGGAGAGATGATTGCATCCGACATCGTGAATATCTTTGATGATGCAAGCCTTAAGGAAGGATTCGGATATTATCCATATGACGTTGAAGGAATAAAGACAAAACCTAACCAGCTGGTAAAGGACGGGAAGCTGGTATCACTTTTAAACTCAAGGGAAACCGCCTCACAATTGGGCATGAAATCATCCGGAAATGCAAGATCAATAATATCCGACAAACCTATTGTAAGGATGAGCAACACCTACCTTCAGCCAGGAGACATGACATTTGAGGAACTGATTGAAGACATTGACGACGGAATCTATCTTAAAGGTTCAAGAGGAGGGCAGGTGGACACAGGAAAAGGAATTTTCCAATTCAATGCTGCTGAAGGATACCTGATTGAAAAGGGAGAACTTAAAACCCCTCTAAGGGACGTTTCACTTTCCGGAAACATCCTTGAAACATTGAAAAACATCGACGCAATCGGAAACGACTTTAAATTAAGCGTCGGATTCTGTGGAAAGGACGGTCAGACCGCTCCGGTAGGTGACGGAGGACCTCACACAAGGATAATGAATGCACTAGTAGGAGGAATGGGATAATGATTAGCGACAGAGCAGGACAATATTTGGTTGAAGTGGCACACAAAGCGATTGAACATTACATTAACACAAAAGAGAAAATGGAGATACCTGAAGATTATCCAATTGAATTAGATGAAAATTTAGGAGTATTCGTTACATTGAACAAAAATAATGCACTTAGAGGTTGCATAGGTTATGCTGAACCTATTGAAACTGCAATACAGGCAACAATTGACGTAGCCATTGCAGCGGCCTTCAACGATCCAAGGTTCAGTGCAGTTACAAAGGATGAATATCCGATACTTGATTTGGAAGTGACCGTATTGACAAAGCCTGAAATGATTGTTGTGGCTCATCCTGACCAATACTTTGAGGAAATCGAAATTGGAGTTGACGGATTGATTGTTCAGAAAGGATATTCAAGAGGGCTTTTGCTTCCCCAAGTTGCTACAGAACAGGCATTTACGATTGAAGAGTTTTTAGAAAACACATGCATGAAGGCAGGAATCAGTGCGGACAGCTGGATGGACGAAAGCTGTGACGTGTACAAGTTCCAAGGCCAAATCTTTAAATAGTGATAATATGATGATACCGACAATACCTACGCCTGAAGAGATACTGGACAAGGGATTCAGCCGGGGTAAAAAACAGGCAGACCTCATAAGGTCTCAAAAAATACCGAAACATTTGAAAGGAAAAAGAATTGAAGAGCGAAGAGTGGTGACTTCATGTCAAGTCATAAAAGACAAACTGAAATCCATTCTTGATGCAGTTCCTGAAATCGAAAGCCTTCATCCGTTCTATCAAGACTACATTGACATTACCGTCGGTGTGGACGATATGAAACAGTCTCTTGGAGCGCTCAACTGGGCTTACGGAATCATTACTCAACTTGAAAAGGAATATGGTGCTAAAATCAGAAAAAATCCTTCTGAAAAGGCAACTGCAATTCAAAAGCAGGCATACGGAAGGATTTCCTCAGTAATCCATAAAATCAAAAAGGATTTGGACTTTCTGGACTTTGCAAAACAGAACCTGAGAAACATGCCTACAATCGATTTTGAAGCAGTCACAATCGTAATTGCAGGTTTTCCGAACGTTGGAAAATCAACTCTTCTAAGACAACTGAGCAGTGCCGACCCTCAGGTTGCAAACTATCCTTTTACAACAAAAGGTATACAGATAGGCCACACTGAAATGCACTGGAAACACGTACAGATTATCGACACCCCGGGTTTGCTTGACAGGCCGGTTTTGGAGATGAATGACATTGAGATGAATGCTATTGTTGCTCTTGAGCACCTTGCAGATGCCATACTGTTCATTTTTGATGCATCAGAAACCTGTGGTTTCCATTTGGATAACCAGTATAACCTATTAAAACAAATCGAAAAGATCTTCTCAGACATTCCTGTAATCTATCTCTTCAACAAGAGGGACCTTGTTGAGGATGCAAAGCACCTCAAGCAGTACATTGACGATGAGGAAAACTCAATTTTCATCTCCGCCATTGAAGGAGAAGGCATTGATATAATAAACAGGAAAATCAACACCATCAAGAAAATCGACCGCACAGTTGAAGAAGAAGACGATGATGACGAGTACTACTGATACTTCTCATCACCATTTTATTTTTACTCGTAACTTTTTGCATTTTACCCCATCCATTGCGCATCTTGGAAGCATCGCAAAACAACTATTTATATTGACATCACCAAGTTATATTCATGATTATGAATACAAAAGACAAGACAAAACAGCATTTTGACGAAACAGCTTCAGACTATAACAATTCAAGCGATGGAAAATTTGTCGAACCGATGTATGAAGTCATTGTTCAAGAGATTGAAAAATTAGACGGCGGAAGAATTTTGGATGTGGGCTGTGGAAACGCCAACCTGTTTACTTATCTGCCGGAAGGTAAATATGAACTGACAGGTATTGACTTTTCCAAAAACATGATTGCAGAAGCTGAAAAGAACTGCAGTCATGCAACATTTCTGGTTAGTGATGCCGAAAAACTGCCTTTTTATGATAATTCATTTGACATTATCGTCTGCAATGCTTCATTTCACCACTACATTCATCCAGACACCGTTCTTCAGGAAATGCATCGCGTTTTGAAGTATGGGGGAAAACTGCTGATTGGAGATCCTTATGTTCCAACTCTAGTAAGACCTGTGATGAATGTTCTCACAAAGTTTTCAAAAAAGGGAGACTATCATTTCTATGGACTGGAAGAAATGAAAAAAATATTTGATAAAAACGGATTTAACCCTGTTTCATCAATCAAGACTTCAGAGCGCACCGCTTTTCACATTGCAGAGAAATAACCTCCACATTACCATCCCATATTTGATATTGAAAAACTACTTTTGAAAGTAAATGATATATGCCACACTCCCAAGCAAATCCCTTTTCAATATCCTCATCGTTAATGTCAAAGACGCCTCACCAAATTAAATGAAAAAGAACAACCATTAATTAAAATGGCTGAAACATCAAGCATTCGATAGCCAACAAATGCTCCACATTAACGACTGAAATTTAGCATAATAATATATACAAAGAAAATTATACCTTTAATATACAAAAATAGGAGAAAATATAATGAAAATTACAGTTGCAGGCGTAGGATATGTAGGGCTATCCCTTGCTGTTCTACTGGCCCAAAATCATGAAGTTACAGCTATTACAACAACAGAATCAAAAGCTGAAAAGCTCAACCAGTTTATCAGCCCAATTCAAGATGATGAGATAGAAAGGTTCTTCAAGGAGGTTCGTGATGGGGAAAGACAGCTCAATCTCCATACAACCACCGATAAGGAAGCCGCATACAAAAGTGCAGAGCTTGTAATTATAGCTACACCTACAAATTATGATGATGTGAATCACTTCTTTGACACCTCAGCGGTTGAAGATGCAATCGAATGGACCCTCAAGGTCAATCCGGATGTGCTTATGGTCATCAAATCAACAATACCTGTCGGATATACCGAATCAGTGCGTGAAAAGTATGGAATCGACAACATCATATTCAGTCCGGAATTCCTTCGTGAGTCAAAGGCCCTTTACGACAACCTTCATCCAAGCCGTATCGTTGTCGGATGCGACGATGACCAGAAAGAGGAAGGAGAAATGTTTGCAGAACTTCTTCTTGAAGGCGCAAGAGAAGAGGAAAAAAGAGCGGGATGCCCTGAACAGGACATTCCAATATTGCTGGCACACCTGACCGAAGCTGAGGCAATAAAGCTTTTTGCAAACACATACCTTGCAGTAAGAGTGAGCTACTTCAACGAGCTTGACACCTATGCACAGACAAAAGGCCTTGACACACAGATGATTATTGACGGAGTATGCATGGACCCTCGTATCGGAGGACACTACAACAACCCTTCATTCGGATACGGAGGATACTGCCTGCCTAAGGACACAAAACAGCTTTTGGCAAACTACAAGGATGTTCCTCAAACCATGATAAAGGCTGTAGTCAATTCCAACGTTGTGCGTAAGGATTTCATTGCCAACCAGATTATTTCAAGAAATCCTAAAACAGTCGGAGTCTACCGCCTCACCATGAAGAGCAACAGTGACAACTTCCGTGCATCTGCCATCCAGGGAGTAATGAAACGTATAAAAGCAGAAGGAATTCCAATAATCATCTACGAACCAACATTGGATGATGGAAGTGAATTTTTCAAATCCGAAGTGGTGAATGACATTGACCGCTTCAAGAGCGAAAGCGATGTGATTCTTGCAAACCGTTTCGATGCAGACATTCTCGAAGATGTTGCAGACAAAGTTTATACAAGAGATCTCTTCAGAAGAGATTAGATAAGTGTTTAATGAACATTAAACACCCCCTTTTTTTATTATTTTTAGATTTTTAGAAAAATAAGTTTCATTGCGTCATCATCATGAACGCAATGCTTTAACTATATAAAATAATAATCAACCAATTACCATTCTTGTCTTTCGTTTATCCTATGCTTCCTAATCGATGAACCTGAATGGTTTGAATTCCAATTCAAAATCTGAATCGATTTCCATGATTTTTTCGCAAATATCTTCTTTTAATTTTGAAAGATTCTCCTCAGAGTCCGCAAACAGATAAACGATTTCCGGTTCGACAACCGTGTTCTCTATTGACCTGTTTTCGAGCGGACGGAAGTTAGGATTATATGTTTTGCATATTCCAAATTCGGTTTTCAAATGGTCCATTGCGTCAATTTTTTCATATGTGCCTTCTTTTATGAATTTTACGTTGTCAAATTTAATGTAGATTGCCATTACCTGATTAATTTCAACAATCATTTCATGAGTTTCCTCCTCCCTAATGGCAAATTGAGTATTTAGCTGATTAATCTCTTCGATTAAATCATCTAATTTTTTATTCAACCCCAATTCATTTTCAGATTCCAATTGAAAAAAGGAAATGTCCTTGTAGATGTGATCAGCATCTATAGGAGCTAGATTAAAATAGATATGTGAGGAATACTGCTGGAGGTCAAATCCATATTTGATTATGATTTTATTAATCTCGTCTATTTTTTCAACATCAACGATTGCAAGTGAAAACTTTTTTTTGAAAGACATATTAATAATTATGTTTTTTACATATAAATATTCGTTAATGTAAATATCAAAAAGAGAATACAAACTAACAATTAACTTTCATTCAAACATATTGCATAACAATTTAGAATAGTAGTAATCAACAACTTAAAAATCATCATGAAAAAACGTGTGAAAAGAACCCTATTTTAACAATAGGGCGATAATCACACGAATATTTTGTCATACTTTTTTCTTTTATTTGAAAAATCTTTTTTAATGAAAAAAGAATTATTACAAATAAAAAAGGCATATGTCCCACCCACCTGCCCAAATAATGAAATATGCTCCATTATTATCTGTTTTAAACATATAGTTAAATTATTTGAAAATGCACATTGTTTCGTCCTTATTCATGTCATGATAAAATTCCACCCTGCCATCGTCGAAATCTATAACCTGAACCATGGAATAGATATCCTCATTTAAATCGGGATTTATGTCTTTTAGGATATTTGGATGGTCAAATATCATGTCCTTATTGAATTCGATTTTTTTATCGTTTTCAAATAATGCCCCATAGTATATCTCCGCTTCCACCAAATCCTGAAACATATGGCTTCCAAAAGACAGTTCAGGCATATAACCGACTTCGCTATATGCTTCCTCCAGAATTGCAGTGAAATGACTAATGTCGGCAAACACCACAGGAATGCCCAATTCCGGAGAGGAAGTACCTATTCTTCCAGGAACTATCAGCATTGCGGTCTTATCATTATCCCTGCAGTAAGCATTCACCTCACTGATTACACGAGACAATGAGCTTTTCTGAGCATACGGATATTCATAATACTTATGCGGATCGACATAGCAGATTGTGTCGATTTTGTTCTTTCGTGACATTCCCATTGAAGATTCCTTAATATGGAAGAAGACATTTTTGTCTTCAGGCATTTCAATATCCTCATTGTTTGTTGAAACCTGCAGAGGACGGCATTGCAACAAGTTTATGTTAAATGAATCATCTTCTCCGAAATTGACAGTATATTCAATGTCAACCGGATAATCATAAGCTGTTTCCAATGTATTTAAAATCTCCTTCATCTCATCAATGAATTCCTGATTTTTTACAATCCCCTCACAGTTAACGAATACTATTTCGCGGCGTTGGCCACGTTCACGAAACATCCTCTCTGCCTCACGGTCATGTTCGATTAAGACTTTCTTTGCATATTTTGGAATGATATCCAAACCATCATCAATGGAAATGTCATGCAGAGAAATATTTTTCAAATCGATTACATCCAGATAATGTTGAGAATACCTGTGTTTTTCCTTAATATCCTTCATCATGGTCAGTTCAGGCTTATCAAGATTAATGATTCTAGGATAATCCTTTTTTGTCCTGTCAACAGCCTTTGTACCCAGACCCATTACAAGCCTTAGCATACCTTTGCTGTTATCCATATCCGGAAGCGGAGAATACGGACTGTATGAAAATCCAACTCCTGCCGCAGTCGGGAAGAAATAATCGTCATAATATGAACCGGAAACCCTTTGAACCAATAGGGCCATCTGTTCATCGGTGTCATCCAAACCGTTCAGTTTCCTGTATTCCAAAGCTGAGATGTTCATTGTACTTGAATAGACTATCTTAACGGCTTCCTCAAAGGCGGCCAAACGTTCCTCGAGGCTTCCTCTGTTCACACAGAAGACTGATTCGTATTTTCCTGCAAATGCATTTCCATATCCGTCTTCTAGAAAACTACTTGACCTGACGATAATCGGGTTCTGTCCGAAATAATCCAAAATATGTATGAACTCTTTTTTAATCTGGTCTGAAAAGGTACCTGTTTTAAGAGCCTCTTCCAGCTCCTTACCGTATTTATAATAACCGTCTTTTGTTCTCTGCTTTACTCTTAAATCCCATAGGTCATTTGAAACAATATAGGTATAGAATAAATCGGAACCTATGTAAAATGAATCATCAGGCTCAAAATTGCGGTATATGTCTGGACGATCCTTTTCGATTATTTTTCTTGCAAGCAGCATTCCACAGGTTTTACCTCCTACCAATCCACTGCCTACACGACGGTCATAGATTGTGATATAGTCTTCAAATGTGAAGTATTCCCTGATTTTGGAAAGCATCTTCTCATCTTTCGTCATCATTAGCTCACAGATCTTATCGCACTCATCATCGATATTTCTGCCTTCTTCATACTCCCTTCTAAGCTGAAGCATGTATCTCTCCCAGCTATCTAAAGTCTGTTCATTCTGATATTTGTCCGAATTGATTGTTTTATAGTATTTGCTAACTTCCTGACCGTCCTGCAGAACTTTAACAAAACCTGTAATCGGATTAAATTTATGTCCTAAAAACATGGTTTGGGAATATCTGTTCCATACCTTCAATGGAGTGACATAGACCTCTTCTGGAGAATTTGAGTATACATTTAAGAACAGTTGTGTTGTTTCACGAATTTTAGCAATAGCCTCATATGAATGCCTTCCACGAAGAATCGGGAAATATGCTACAGTATCCAACTGAAATAAAAATGGACAGGTAACCTTAAAGAAGTTACCCATCATCAAATCAGTTGACCAAACGGCCTGAAGGTCGCTTAAACAATCAAAAACATAAAATGCGTCAAAACCCTCTTTTTCTATGATTCTGTGAACTTCCAAAGTGAATGTCTCGAACTGCTTATACGGATCCACCAGATATATCTTAATCCCATCACGTTCTATCATGCAAAACTCTGTGTCAGGATTTTCCTGTTCAATCTCAAGCAATCTAAAATCTTCATCATTCATCTCTATCAATGGAGGGTGATTAGCAAACCTAATGTATATCAAGTTCCTATTATCCTCTTTTGCCTGTTTGACATAAGGACTGACAAAGTAAGAAAATTCATTTAGATTTGTAACATTCCATACCACATTATCCCCTAAACGAATATTATCTAAAGCATTATCAAGTCCAGGGATTCCTGATTTAACTCTGTCGAATGCTGCCATAATAATGTCTCCTTAATTTCTCACCATCGGAACTCCAGTTAATTGTGAAGCTTCCATTGTTAATGCAACAAGATCTTGACGTTCCAGATTTTCTATATCTGTATTTCCTGCCTGTTGAGTTAATGAAGTCACTTCCTGAGTCATTGCTTCAATATAATTTGCAACTTGCTGGCCTTTTCTAATAGGATCCAATCTTCTTCTAAGTACTCTTTCCTGTGTTGCAATTCCTTTTGGACAGATGCCTTCAGAACAGGATTGGCAAACCTTACAACCTATGGAAATCAATGCGGATGTAGCAATATATACTGCATCTGCGCCTAAAGCTATTGCTTTTGCCACATCAGCTCCTGACCTTATTCCCCCTGCAGCGACAAGACTTACCTCGCTTCTTAAGTTAATGTCTTTAAGAGCATCATCAGCTTTCACTATCGCTTCTATTGTAGGAATACCTGCATGTTCAGTAACTACTTCAGGTCCGGCACCGGTTCCTCCCTGCATACCGTCAACCACAATTATATCCGCACCTGCCTTTGCTGCAATTTTCACATCCTGTTCGACCCTACCTGCTGCAAATTTAACAATAATAGGTATTTTCCAATCTGTGATTTCTCTCAGTTGGTCAATTTTCATACCCAAATCCTCAGGCCCGACAATATCCATATGTCTGGCGGGACTTAATGCGGAAGTTCCTTCCGGAATGTTTCTGACTCTGGCAACTTCTGCAGTTACCTTATGGGCAAGCAAATGTCCTCCCATACCTGATTTCGCACCCTGACCTATTTTTATTTCAACAGCCTCAGCATTGTTTAAATATCGTGCAGATACTCCAAAACGACCTGATGCATATTGAGCAATCAGCTTATCGGCATAATGTCTCTCTTCAGGAAGCATTCCTCCTTCACCAGTATTGGTTATAGTTCCTACCTTACTGCTTCCAATAGCCAATGCCATTTTTGCCTCTTTACTTAATGCACCGAAAGACATTGCTCCAATCATAATAGGAGTGTCAATTTCGATTGGATTTTCTGCAAATCGGTCACCAAGGACTACTGAAGTTTTGCATGTTTCTCTGTATGAGTCTATTGGAGGTCTTGACACTTGTGCTGGCAATATGCTTAAATCATCAAATGTTGGGATTTTTCTGGTCAATCCGCAACCACGTACCTTATATGATCCAGTTTGACTTTTACGTTTGATTTCAACCATTGTTGAATTTGACCATACTCCTCTTCCTTCATCTACAAGAGGCCTGACGTATATTGCGTGTGTCGGACACATCTCTTCACAGATTTTACATCCTACACAATTTTCCTGATGTATTGGAAGAGGTTCATCATTGATTACTTCATATACTCCGTGAGGGCAATTTGAATAACAGCTGTAACAGTTTTTACATGATGATTTTTTAGGATTGTCACATAAATACCAGCAACAGCCTGGCCTATCATTATTCTGCCTACAAATCTCTATTTTCCTTTCAACAGTAAATGACATTTAATTCACCCCCTCATCTATATTTTTCAACGGTTTGAAAACAGGACAAACAGAATATTTTGTTCCTCCGGATTTGATAACCTCATCAATGTCACGTGTCAGTTTTGCATAAGGTTTCCAGGCCAGATAATCCTCTTTGTCAACAACAAGCGCTTCAGTTACAATGTCATTAGTCAATAAATAATCAAGCAGTGTTGTGACAATAGAACCGTCCTGACCCTGACTGTGCTTTATGGATTTGACGGATAAGACTTTTATAAAGTCACCGATTGCTTTTGAATTGTCATTTCGCAAATCTTCAGGGATAAAAGTTCTTGGACAAACTGCAAAGCAAGCATGACAATCCTGAGGGCATTCACCTCTCATTATCGGTTTTGTATCATCAATGGTTATCAGATTGTCCGGACATACGTATTCACATGCTCCGCAGAGCACACATGCACCAATATCAATGACATTGGATTTTAAATCTAAGAATTTAGACTCTGAGATTTCGTTTGCGATTGAATCATCGGATTTTTCCCTTTGATACAATACAGGCCTAGCCAGAAATTCTCTTTTTTCAATCTCTTCCAGATTTTTGTTTATTTTATTTTCTGCAAGTTTATTTAATAGATTGAATTGTGATTGTGTAAGCTCCTTAGCTTCAATGAATTTTTGTTCCAATGCCCCATTGACTATTTCCTCGCCTTTCTCAGTTCGTATTATCAATGTTGACCATCCTTCATCTGATCCTATAGAACCTATTGAAATATCAGATGTTTCTGATGTCAATTCAACACATATGTTGCAGTTTTTTCTGATTATTCTTTTAGCTATTGATATCGGTATTTTCACAGTTTCTCTAGTTTTTAATGATAAAAATACAAATCCTTTGGTTATTTGGAATTTTTCAATATCCTCCATTTTCAAATCGTACTCTTTTAAAAGATTTTCAAAGTATTTATATGAAAAATTTTCCATACAAAATAAGCCCAGTTTAACGTCAATAGGGCTATCGGTGTAATTTTGAAGTTTGGATGCTGCCATAATTTCACATGGTGTTCCAACCATTGCTATTCTATGTTCACTCATCTTATCAGCCCCTATTGCATATTAACAATTTTTTTGAAATTATCATAATCGCTGTCAGTCAGATCAAAACCATATTCTGTTAAAATCTCTTTTAGCTCCCTTTTGTCTTCGGAGGTGGTTTTTTCCATAACAGCATTTTTTCCTAAACTTTTCACATTTCCAAGAACAAATATGGAACCTCTCATAATTGATTCACCAACATCATCGGTTACATCACCAAGAATTATGAGCCTGCCTCCCATCATAAGCAATCCAGTCATGAACCCGCTGTTTCCGCCAATTATTACAGTTCCTCCTTTCATGATCTCTCCAGTTCTTGAACCAGTACTTCCTTTTACCAGCACTGTTCCACCGTATATTCCCTGTCCTGCGCCGTCTCCTGCTGTACCTTCAATAATCAGTTCCCCTTCGGTCATATTGTCTCCAGCAAACCAGCCTGCATTTCCATTGATGTGAATTCTTGGTCCGTTAACCATTGTTCCGACAAAATAACCTGCAGAACCATTGATTTCTATGTCCACATCTTCTGTCAAACCTGCACAGATATTGTGTTTGGATTCGGGATTTTCAATAATGAGTTTATCATAATTTGCGGCCTGTTCTTTTATGGTGCGGTTTAATTCTTTTTCAGCCATTTCATTTGCATCAATAACATATTCTTTCATGGATAAACCCCCTTAGATGGTGTAAGCCCTTGTTTCGCCAGGGTAAATCTGTTCTATCTGATTGGAATCTGTAACATCATGCAATGCCATCTCTTCTGATGCTATTGCAAAAATATCATCAGTTTCCACCATTACTCCAGGCCTGAGACCAAGTTTATCCTTTGCAATGCCTATTCCATTAGGTGTTCCCACCAATATTGAAAATGGACCATCCAAATCAATTACTGCTTGGTCTAAAGCTTCCTCAAGTTTGTATCCCTGGTTGAGTTTATCTGCCATATAATGAACAATGCACTCTGTATCGTTGAATGATTCGAAAGTATGGCCTTTTCTTTCTAACGGATCCCTTATTTTCCAGTAGTTGGTAATCTGTCCGTTATGGACTACTGTTATATCCGGTATGATGTAGCTTTGATATGGGTGTGCATGATAGCGGTCTACGCCACTTTCTGTTGCAAAACGGGTATGTCCTATTCCATGTGTCCCCATCCTGCTTTTAACATCAAACCTCTCTGCGATGTCCTTTACTTTTCCAACATCCTTTATCATTTCAAAGGAATGTGATCCGTTGATAACACGTACGTTTTCCAATTCATCTATTTCTCTTATATATGGTTTCAAAAGAGAATATTCATCCAATGCTATTTTGCATTTATATACGTCTGAATCACCTACAGATTCAATTATCTGTTCTTCAAAAATTGGACTTATTTGAGTTAATAATGATTTTAAATTATCTAATGCTCCCCTTTTTCTTTTTACTTCAATGTTTAATTGATAATAATTATCTGGAAAATTCAAACTGCCATATATTGCATAACCTGCTGAATCAGGACCCCTATGTTGCAGAGATTCCAACATTGATGTTAAGGATTCACCTACAGGGTGAGCTTTTTTATCCTTGTATATTACACCTGCTATTCCACACATTTTTTCTACCTTCTATTTACATATGCCTTATATAAAAAAATATTCGAAAATTACATTATGCCTTTTTAAAAAAATAATAATCACTATCTTGATTCTAAAATTACCATATGCCTTAAAAATTAATAATTCTAAAATTTCAAACTGTTTACAAAATATTCCTGATTTTTAATGATTCCCTCTTATTTTCAACCTCCAGAAAAATTTTTTGATTGGTGGAGAAAACTTCAATCCTTTCCACCAATTCATATAAATGAATAACTATACGTTTAGGTACTCATCCCTTTCATAATCGAATACCTGTATTCTGTATGAATCCCATTCAGCCCTTTTGATATTATAGAACTGATTGAATACCTTATCTCCAAGAGCGTTAATAACAACTTCGTCCTCTTCTAATGAATGGTATGCTTCCCATAAACTGGTTGGTAAGTTGCTAATTCCTTTTTGGGCAATTTCATCTTCTGAAAATGCAAACAGGTTTTCTTCAGTTGGTTCACCTGGGTCGATTTTATTGTCCATACCGTCCAGACCTGCTTCAAGCAATACTGCAAATGCAAGGTAAGGGTTACATGATGGGTCAGCTGATCTGCATTCGATTCTTGTACCTAATCCACGGGATGCAGGAATTCTTAATAATGTTGACCTGTTTTTAAATCCGTAAGCAATGTAACATGGTGCTTCATAACCTGGCACTAAACGTTTGTAAGAGTTGACGGTTGGAGATAAGATTGCAGATAATGCCGGTGCATGTTTTAACAAACCGCCAATGAAGTATAATGCTTCTTGAGATATTTGATTTTCAGTATTTGGATCATAAAAGATATTTTCCCCATCTTTAAATAGACTTTGGTTACAGTGCATTCCACTACCGTTAATTCCGAGGAATGGTTTTGGCATGAAAGTTGCTTTGAAACCTAAGTTATTGACAACTGCTTTAACAGCCTCTTTAAATGTTATGACTGCATCAGCTGTTTTTAAAGCATCAGCATACTTGAAATCGACTTCGTGCTGTCCTGCTGCCACTTCGTGGTGACTTACTTCAACATCGAAATCTAACTTTTCTAAACCCAGTACGATTTCCCTTCTGATGTCGGTACCCTGATCCAATGGTTCAACATCAAAGTATTCCGCTTCATCTGCAGGGACGTATTTTCCATTTTCATCTTTTCTTATAATGAAAAATTCAGGTTCCGGACCCATATTGAATTGGTATCCTCTTTCCTCTGCTAATTTCAATGATTTTTTAAGAACACCCCTTGGATCTCCATCGTAAGGTTTGCCGTCAGTAGTGAAAATGTCACATATGAATCTGGCGGTACCCTGCACTTCAGGTCTCCATGGAATTGTTGAGAATGTTTCAATATCCGGTTTTGCAAGCAAATCACTGTCATTAATTGAAGCTAAACCTGAAATTGATGAACCATCAAATAGCAATCCATCATTAACAATATCTTCGACATCACTTGCTTTTTTAAGAGGCACAGCCATACTTTTTGGTAATCCATGAATGTCTGAGAGTTGTAACTTCAAAAATTTTATATCATTTGCTTCGATTGTCTTAATTACTTGGTCTAATTTTTTATCTTTTGCTGACATTATTTCACATCATTTTTTGAGTATATTCACCACTAGTTTTATGATTTGAAAAGTGGAAAACACTTTTGACTAAATGAATTTAATTAAATACATCGCCGGAAGGAAACTTCCTTCCGACTAATAATTATGTCAACATAAGTATATAAAGGTTTTGAAAATGGCAGAAATATGAAGCAAAAAAAAACCCATTATCAATTTTCCGGATCGTTCACCATATATAATATTATAGGCAGCAAATCATCTTCAATATATTATATTATGCACATTCCGCTTTGCCTGTTGAATTTCCTCAAATCCTATATAATATTTAATCCATTTTTAACTTCCGATATCCAAATTGACAAGGTTCACCTGTAAAATACAAATCTTTAAATAGTATAAACAACAACAATATCATATCGGAAGAATACTTCCGGCATATTATTTCCGATTATTCGGATTATTTTATTGTTTCAAATTAAAATTAATATAGAGAAGATAAAATGGATGTAATGTTTAGTGCAGGCGACACCGCATGGATACTTATTTGCAGTTTACTCGTACTTTTAATGAGTATTCCTGCTGTCGCATTTTTTTATGGAGGATTAAGTAAACGTAAGAATGTTTTAAATACAATTTTTTTAACTTTTATTGCATTTTCAATTGTAAGTGTTATTTGGGTAGTATTCGGTTATCAATTTGCATTTGGTAGCGATTTATATGGTCTTATAGGATCACCAACCAATTTCTTCTTGCAGGGAATTGCATTAGATGATTTAAGCGGAACCATTCCAACATTATTGTTTGTGATGTTCCAATGTGCCTTTGCAGGCTTGACCGTGGCTCTTATTTCAGGAGCACTGGTTGGAAGGATGAAAACAAAAGCATGGATAATATTTACCATATTATGGGCATGTATAGTCTATGTCCCTGTAGCCCATTGGGTATGGGGAGGAGGATGGTTAGCACAATTAGGCGCCCTTGATTTCGCAGGCGGCGCAGTAGTTCATATGAACTCTGGAGTAGCAGCACTGGCTGTTGCATTAGTGTTAGGTAAAAGAAAAGACACAACACTGATTCCGCATAACTTAGGATATGCTGTTCTCGGTGCAGCATTACTCTGGTTCGGATGGATGGGATTCAATGGAGGATCAGGTCTTGCAGCAGACGGACTTGCAGCAAATGCAATTATAGTCTCAAACGTAGCAGCAGCATTAGGTCTAATCGTGTGGACCGCTTTAGATACATATATAGTTGGAAAACCTACAGTTTTAGGTGCAATTTCCGGAGCAGTTGCAGGGCTTGTGGCAATCACTCCTGCAGCAGGATTTGTTGATGTTCCAGGCGCAATGGTAATTGGCACATTAGCACCATGCGTATCATACTTTGCAATCTATTACTTAAAAGCAAAACTCGGATACGACGATGCCTTGGATGTATGGGGAATTCACGGCATGTCCGGTGTTTGGGGAGCGCTTGCAACAGGAATCTTTGCAGTTCCTTCCGTAGGAGGAGTTGCAGGATTAATAGCCGGAAATCCAAACCAAGTGGTCATTCAAATAATCAGTATTGTTGCCACCCTTGGATACTCATTTATAATAAGTATCATACTTGCTAAAGTTCTAGATAAAGCATTAGGTGGAATAAGAGTAGAAGATCATGAAGAAATCGGCGGTCTTGACGCAAATCTTCATAAGGAATCAGCATATAATCTTAACTAGGTGTAAAAATGAAAAGCATAGTTGCCATTATAAGACAGGAAAAATATCAGGATGTTAAAAATGCCCTTTTAGAAGTGGGATGTGAAGGCATGAACGTCACTGAAGTAAAAGGGCGAGGAAGTCAAAGAGGAATTAGGGAATCATACAGAGGGTCCAACTATTGTATTGATTTAATTCCAAAAACACGTATTGAAATCGTTGTCAAAGATGAAGGCGTTGACACTATTGTGGAAGCAATTAAAAAAGGCGCGTACACCGGAAATATTGGAGATGGAAAAATATTCATTTATCCAATAGACAACGTAATCAGAATAAGAACCGGTGAAGAGGGGGACAGAGCCGTGTAGACCTTTCCCTTTAAAAAATATAAATTACTCTCTATTGGGAAGTGCAATCACTTCCCTATTTTTTAAATATCTTAAAACCACCATCAAACTCAAAAAAATAATCCTGCAATAATAGCTTCTGATTATTAAAGAGACACTCTCAAAAAAAAGGAAATATGATTCCTCATCTTTTCCTGTTTGAACTTCACCATTCATAAGGATACCGGCATGATGCATTTTCATTCAATTATGGCATGAATTTCCCTACTTATTTAAACCGAACACTCATATGGTCATAATTTAAATAGTATTGTTTATATAACTTAAAAATAGGATATACATTGTGTTCATCCAACAATATCAGGTTTAATATTTTTAAGGATTAATCAAAATCCGGAATTATCGTTCATGTGATGTTGTACGGACCATTAATATAACAATAGTTTTATTGTTTTGGGTATTATCCAGTTTGGAAATCAATTAGAATTGAAGGAATTCAAATGAAAGTGGATAAGGAATATAGAAGATTGGAAAACTTTGTAGAAATTCGTATTGATGACATTAATGAAAAAGAATTGTATAAACCAACACCCCTTGAATTCCATGTGGATGACATTCCATTTCCAAAGCTCATTTCCAACTTTCAAAGGGATGTGGACATCCTTATACCCCATAATGGAGGCAAGGATTTCATTATAAAGTCACTGGGAGATTATATACTTAATAAAGGAAATCTTCAATTGGATGAGGTAAAAGGAAGACTCCTAAGTAAGATATCACCTATTTATTATGAAATTTTACAAGAATTTTTCTACAAGGTTTATAGTACCCAAGAAACTAAAGAGATAAGGATTTTCTATTATAGTGAAGAAAAATTATCCAAGATTACCATTCTTAAGGTTCTTTATGAGAATAATAGGTTATTCATTCTTGCAGACCACATCAACACTGACGAATCAGAGGAAATAGATAAAATACAACATGCTGAAGACAAATCCAATCTGATGGAGTATTTTACACAGACCGGAAGTTATCGTAAAACCAATGGAAAATACACATGGACACAAGGCATATACAACATCATAAACCGCCCTAGAGAAGATCACGATGAATATTATAATATTGTGTTCGATTTAGCCATTCCTGAAGATAAAAAACTGATTGAAAAAATCATACAAATCATGGACACCGATGTAGGGCATCATGAAGATTTAATCAGAATCAAAACTCATGACGGAACCTTGAAATATCTTGAAATAAACCTTTATTCAAATTTTGATGAACAAGGCAATTTAATCAGCCGTTATGGTCTGATAAATGATGTTACCAAACACTCCGAAGCATCCGCAAGGCCTGTTGATTTCTTATTGAACGGTTTTAAAAACAGCGAAAAACTAGCCTTGTTAATTGAACCGTTAAACCCTAAACATTATCAGTTTTCAGAAGGATTTTATTATTTCATTGATGAAGACCCGAAAGAGTATGTTCATTCCTACAAAGTCATAGACCATATTGTTGAAGAGGAAACAAAAAAACGAATTATGGATTTATTTGAGGGCAAATTGGATAAAATCGATGAAACATTCACCTACCATGTGGGCGGAGATCCAAATAATCAAAAAATCTCTGAACTGTATATCGAGCGATTTGAATTTGGAAAAAACAAACACAGTATCGGATTTTTAGCCGACATCACTGATGAAAGGAATAAACAAAAGGAATTGCGTGAAGCCAATGAACATCAAATAATCCTGATTAAAGAGGTTCATCATAGAGTTAAGAACAATCTGCAAATTTTAAACAGTTTTTTAAACCTGGAAAAAAGAGTATATCGTGATAATCCCGAATTAATTATTGACCACATGCAAGCGCGTTTGACTTCACTTGCCCTGCTTCATGAAAAAACATATAATACTAAGGACTTTAAAAATATCAACTTAGATGATTTTATTGTAGACCATGATAATCAGCTTAAAGCTGTTGCAGGCGTGAGAAATGATATTGAATTTGAATCTGATGTCGATAAAGACATTAATTTAACAATTGAAGTCATAACCCCATTATTGTTAATCATTGACGAATTAAGCATGAATTCAATTAAACATGCATTTCCTGACAAAAACATGCCTGACAAAAGAATTTACAAAAGCATAACTAAAATTGATGAAGACCATGCCGAGCTGATATTTAGAGACAATGGGGTGGGTATTGAAAACCCTAAGGAAATTACTACAAATCTAGGTTGCGAAATCATTAAAAATCTCACAAAACAGTTAAATGGTAAAATCAAATTGATTGAACATGAAAATGGAACCGGATACAGTTTAATTTTCCCTATAAATATGAAACATACAATACATGGTTAGATTCCTTAGTTTATTAATCAATTTCACACATTAGTCCTTTATTTTCAATATATCTAACTAGTTTAGGAGTGTATTTTTTTAGTATAGGGATTTTGTTCATATACTGACTAAAAAAGGTTATATCCCGTTTTGTTAAAACTTTTAGCCTTATTAATGATGCAATATAGATGGAGCTGCCAATTATAACTCCTATGACTACACCAATTAATGTTTTAGGAATTACATAGCAGACCACCATTAAAATTAAATTGCAAACTAATACCATCAATATATTTTTCCAAGGAATTGATATTTTAGTAGTCCTGATTACAAACAGCATTATAATAATCATCAATATACATGTAGTTATTGTTGTAGCTATGGCGGCACCTATAATTCCCATCATATTAACAAAAACTACATTCAATGCAATATTCATTACAGTACCCAAAATCAGAATATACATTGGCAGCCTAGGATTTCCAATACCTTGAAGTATGCTGCTGCTAATCATATATACGCTATAAAAGGACATTCCTATTACCAAGATACTTAAAACTCCAGAACCAGGAGTATAAACATTTCCAAACAGCAATTGAATAATAGGCATGCTAAACATGCTTATAATTACACACATTGGAATAACTGTAAGAATGCAATACCTTAAACAGTCAACAACATATTCCTGTAGCAGTTTTTGATTTTTTAAAACATGGGCTTCTGCAGTTGCAGGAAGCAATACTGTTGAAATTGACAGTGAAATAACCAAAGGAATTCTTGAAATTGGATCAGCGGCATTATAAAACCCTACATCCGTAGATAACATGAAAACACCTATAACTAATGTGCCAACATCATAAATTGCCATTTCAGATAATGCAGTAATAGCTACCGGCACTGCAAAACAAATCAGCATCCATAATAATTTCAATTCCTCTTTAAAACTTAAATCTAGGGAATCCTCTGAATAGAACATTGGACTGATATATTTCTTATACAACAATACTGCAGTTATGGCAGAAACTATAAAACCGAATGCTCCTCCCAATACTGCTCCCATAGCATATAATCCGCAATAAACAAATACAACGGCAAAGACAATCGTTGCTAACTGCTCGGCCATCCTGTTATATACCGTATACTCATTTTTATAGACACCCTGAAATGCTCCTCTCATAGCCCCTACAATTACGCTAAAAGGAGTTATCAGACTGACTGCCCGTAACGGCCATACGACCAGGGGTTTGTGAAATATCACGTTTGCAATAAAATTTGACGAGAACAATAGGATGATGCTCAGCAATATTGCCATTAAGACCATGAACTTGGTTGCAGTATAAATTACCTGCCTGGTCAATGCCTTTTCATCTTGTGCATTGTATTGCGCAACATATTTTGATATTGCAGGAGGCAATCCGCCAGCAGACAAAATCTGGAATATTCCCTGAAACGGTAAAGTCAAACCATATAACCCATATCCTTCCGGTCCGAGCATTCTACTCATTAATAGTCTATTAATGTAGCCTCCAACCCTAAAAAGTAAGTTGCCTATTACTAAAATGAAACTATTCTTAAGTACCTTATTAGACATGTTCTTCACTTAATTATTAAAATAAAATGTTTATATAACCTTATAAAAATATACTTATATATTTAAGTATTTATTTAAGGATAATTAACTATTTTATGGTAGATGGCTATGGACTATAAGAAATATGATATTTTTTCACCAATGGTGGTTGTTCTATTGGTTATTGTTTATTTAATATCTTCACAAATAGCATTTCATTATCATTTACATAAGTTGATTGGTGTTGATCTTTACACCATTGGAGTGATATTCCTAGGAATCATATTTTATATCATAGGCATCGTATTGTCAAACTATTTTCTTAAGAACAAAGAGATTACTATAAATACCGAAAAAATAGATAAGATTTTCTCTAAGCGTCTGGTTTTATCACTGGTAATAATTGGAATATTGCTTCAGATAGCAAATCTAATCTATTTGGGAGGAATTCCATTATTCAGCGGTTATCTTAAGGCACGTGCCGCAACAAAGATATGGCTATTAAGCTATTTAATATTTTTACCTTCAATTAATATTCTAATAGCCAAATATGACAACAAGAAATATTACCTATTGTTTTTATTGGGTTTATTGTTGTTTGTAGCCACAGGTTATAGAACAACCGCAATGGCCATTGTAATAAGCGTGCTGATAACATCATATTACACTAAGGACCTGCCTTGGAAATATCTGGCATTATCCATAATTGCCATATTGATATTACTGGCGGCAGTGGGATATATTGCGGTCATGTCAATTGAATGGCAGACCTGGTCATCAACTCCAATTGAACTGTTGTTTTATAGGGCAGGATATACTCTGCAGGTTCTAGATCATGCAGTATTCAGGCAGGGCAGCACCCATGGTCAGTTATTATATAATACCCTGATGGGATTTTTTAAATCTTCAGATCCAAGGGTGATTGTTGGCTCAGCAACAATAGGTAAAGCGCATTCAACAACTTCAACTATTTTTGGACCTGCTTTGCTTGATTTCGGATTATATGCCATGCTGTTGCAAATGACAATCTTAGGATTTATAATGAACTTGATTTATAAAGTGCAGATTAGTGTCAAGAACATTTTCATTGGGTTGTATGCAATATTGATGGCTCATTTAATAATATGGATAGAAACAGGACCTACTGATCTGGTCGTATTGTTATTCTATCTAATTTCAATAATCATATTGATTTATGCAGTTACTATTAAAAAGGAGGGCACTGAATGAATATCGCTGTTGTAGCAGAAACTGCTCCTGCAAAAACCTTAATTCCCATCATTGAAAAGGTAGATGCGGACATTTTATCCCTGACCCATAGTGAAGGGGCAATGGAATTATTGGGTCCTTACAGCAATGAAATTTTTTCAATAGGCGAGGGCCGCAGGAACACAACAAAGAAACGAAGCAATTTTACAATCGCCAAACTGGTTTTAAAAGACACTGTCCGCACATATAAAGCTTTAAAAAAACATCCTGTTGATTTGACATTAACATGCGGAAATGCTGGAGATGTGCGTAAAGGGCTCGCAGCATCAAAAAAACTAAACATTCCCAAACTCCATATGGAACAGGACATCTATAACCCAATAGAAATGATGGCCTATGCAGATTTAATCACCGTTCCAAACAAGACCGCCGCAAAACAGCTGGAAGAGATGTATGACATTACAAATACCGTAAATATAGGCGGATATCCTCAGGCGGAATATGTAAGCAGAGTTCCGATATTGGAAGCTGAAAAAATATATGAACAGTACCGACATGACGATTTTTATGTTCTGTTTTTAGGAGGAGATACAAGAGCTTCAGATATTCCTGAAATAATTAAAGAAGCGGAAAAGATAGATAAAACAATATTGGTCATTCCATTCAGGTTTGAAGCATCCACCATAACACCACATATCACTAAAAGCAATGTTATTGTTGTTGATGGTTATGTGGATTTAATCAGTTTGATGAATGCTTCACAGGGAGTGATTTATTGTGCCGGAATGGGTGTGACAATTGAAGTTGGCGCTTTAGGAGTTCCCGCAGTAAAGATTCTGGGTTTCCATACCCAACATGCAAGCAATGATTTGGCTCAAGATTTAGGAATAAATGTCGCTTCTGCGCAGGATATAAATCATGCCGTTTCCAGGATGAAAAATCCTCAAGGCAAACGTTTAATTAAGGATGGCTGCAAAGCAAGTCTTAAAGTGGCTGAATTGACTGCAAGTATGGACTCATTTGACCAGAATTGCGGCGGTCTAAGTAGTTTAAGGAAAATCTGGAACCAAAGAAAACAATACCGTTAAAAATTTTACTTACAAAAAGGAAGTCAGCGAAAAATTGCATAGTTACCATTTATCTGGATTTGAGTAATCAAATAGTTTAGTTTGGAAGTAACTATATTTTTAAAATTTTATTTACAACTGGTAATTACAAGAATAATTGTATAGTTACCAAAATTCTCAAAGCAAATTAAAATAAATTTTTCATAAAATTGTAATCATCAACCTTAATCATCAACCAACATACATTTTTTATTTTTAATCAAAATTGTTTTTATCCCAAAATAAGTAATTTAATGAATTTTAAAAAATTAATCATCAACCAAAAAATATGTTAATCATCAACCACATACATTATACCAATTAGGAAGAATAAGTTGATATTATGTTTGAACCTAAATTTACATACACTGATAAAATTGTAAATTATATTGCAGAAATCGCTTCAGCTAAGGAAGTTATCAGTAATGCAAAAATAATCCCATTATATGATACCAAATTAAAACAGGATGCTCTCATTAGATCATCACATTACTCAACATCAATTGAAGGAAATCCATTAAACTTAGATGAAGTAAAAACATTAATCAACAACAATCAAAAACCAACTACAAAAGCAGAACAGGAAGTATTAAATTATTTTAATGTATTAAATCATTTAGATCAATATTCAGATAAAGTTATTAGCCGAGACACAATTTTATCCGTACATAAAGATTTGACTAAAGATTTATTAAGCAAACCTGAATATGAGGGCAAATTTAGAGATACCCGTGTATTTATTGGTAATCTGCATACTCAAAAAATAAATTATATACCACCAGATGCTTATAAAGTACCTGGTTTAGTAGATGAGCTATTAGATTGGTTAAACAATTCAACAGATGATATGTATCCCGTCATTATCGCAGGAATTCTTCATTATGAATTAGTACGTATACACCCCTTTGTTGATGGAAATGGACGTACCAGTAGACTTATGGCAACATTAATTCTATCCGTTCACAAATTTAATATCAATGACTACTTCACTTTAGACGAATATTACAATCAGGACAGACAGGCTTACGTTGATGCGCTAAACAGTGCTGATAAAAACCATGACTTGACAAAGTGGCTGGAATATTTCTGTAGAGGAGTATTGTACTCAATTAATAAAGTTAAATCAGAAGTATTGAAATTAAGTGAAATCACATCAAAATATGACAATACCATTCAATTAACTCCAAATGAAATTTCCGTATTAACACTTCTTGAAGAAAAAGGACATATTCAAAACAAGGATATTCAAGAGATGTTAAATATAACTCCTCAAGCCAGCTATAAAATTATTAGAAAACTAAAAAATAAGGAGTTGATAGAAAGTATCGGAAAAGGCAGAAATACAGAATATATTTTGAAATAAAACATTAATCATCAACCTTAATCATCAACCAACATGATTTTTTTATTTTTAATAAGAATAGTTTAAATCAAAAAATAAGCAATTTGAAGAGTTTTAAAAAATTAATCATCAACCAAAAAATATGTTAATCATCAACCAACTACATTTTTTATTTTTAATAAGAAT
>NZ_CAMVPN010000013.1 GCF_947169325.1 uncultured Methanobrevibacter sp.
CGCCAGAAATGAATTTTTCAACATTTTCATATGCTTCATCATCAGTGTATTGAATCGGAGGGTGCTTCATGGTGTATGAAGAAATAGAGGTCAGCTGTCCTCCAATGCCCCTTTCCAAACCGAGTTTGCAGCATCTTACCGCATCAATTACACATCCTGCTGAGTTTGGAGAGTCCTCCACGCTTAATCTGAGTTCGATGTTCATCGGAACATCACCGAATGTGCGACCTTCCATTCTTAAAAAGCATAATTTGTTGTCGTTTTGCCATGGGACATAGTCACTAGGGCCGATGTGAATGTCACGGTCATCCATCCTTTCTGTCAGCACGGACTGAACAGCTTCAGTTTTGGATTCCTTTTTGGAGTCCAGTCTTTCACGGTTGAGCATATTCAAAAAGTCTGTGTTACCTCCGGTGTTGATCTGATAGGTCTTATCGAGCTTTACACCCCTATCCATGAATAAGCTAGCCAGTGTTCTGTGGGTAATTGTAGCGCCGATCTGGGCCTTGATGTCATCGCCTACAATAGGTATTCCTTTAGCCTTGAATTTTGCATCCCAGTCATCATCGCTGACAATAAATACAGGCATGCAGTTTACATAAGCAACTCCTGCGTCAAGAGCGCATTGCGCATAATACCTTGCGGCCTCTTCGGAACCCACAGGCAGGTAGTTTACCAATATTTCAGCGCCGCTTTCTTTAAGGACGCTTACAACATCAACAGGTTCAACGTCACTTACAACAAATGTGTATTCGTCATCATAATTGGACATGTGGTCTGCAACGCCATCGAGAACATGGCCCATGGAGACTTCCACGTCATATTTTGGAATGTCTTTTTGAAATACTGTTGTACAGTTAGGTTTAGCGAAAATTGCTTCGTCTATGGTTTTTCCGACTTTTCTTGCATCTACATCAAAAGCCGCAACGACTTCTATGTCACTAGGTTTGTATCCTCCGATTTCCCAGTGCATAAGTCCTATTGCGTCTTCTGGATTTTTACCATCGTAATAATGAATTCCTTGAATAAGTGAACTTGCACAGTTACCTATTCCAACAATAGCGATTTTAATTTTATCCAAATTTAACACCAGCTATAAATCAATTTAAAGTAATAATTTAATTAAATAAAATACTAATATAAGTTATGTAATATAGTTATATAAAATTATGCATTAATATGCTATACAAATTAAGCAATGCATGAGAACTTGTTGACAAAGAGTAGATAAAATGAATCCATATATTGAAATATTACGGCCTGGAAATGCAATGATGGGTGCCATTGCAATAATCCTTGTGGCAATTATCGATAAAAGCTTTACTGTGCCCATAATACTTGCAATGCTTGCAGTATTTTTCGAAACCGCTGCGGGAAATGTTATCAATGACTATTTCGACTACAATATTGATTTGATAAACAAACCCGACAGGCCGATTCCCTCCGGAAGAATCTCACTTAAGGCCGGAAGAAACTACGGATACCTACTGTTTCTGCTTGGAACAGTCTGCGGATTCACAATCAGCTATCTGACCAGCAACTGGATTCCTTTCATCATCGTCCTTTTGGCTGATGTCGTGCTGTATCTATACGCATATAAGCTAAAGTCAACCCCCCTCATCGGAAACCTCACTGTCGGATTCATGACAGGTTTCGGATTCGTATTCGGAGGATTCTGCCTGAACAATCCTACAATAATAACAACATCACTCTATCTTGGATTTTTTGCATTTGTGATGACAACCGCACGCGAACTTGTAAAGGACATTGAAGACATGGAAGGCGACAAAGCGGAAGGCGCCAAAACGCTTCCTATCTTATATGGCGAAAAGATAACCTCAATACTTGCATTTGTCCTGATAATCGTCGACTGCGCACTATGCCCTGTGCTGTACTTCAACCACATTTTCAGCTTCTATTATCTGATTGTAATTACAATTGCCGTAATACTTTTTATCTACTCAGCAATCATGATTATAAGAAATCCGGAAAGAGATGTCGCTTCCAAGGTTTCAAAATATCTGAAAATCGGAATGCTCATAGCATTTGTCGCATTCATCTTCGGCTCATTTTAACAAAAAGTATTAATGAAATCTCATAGATAGTATTAGTAATGTTTGATGATTTCAATGTAGGCGGCAAGGACAAGTATTACCTGCTGCTTCTGATAATATTCAGCGGCATTTTGGTTGCACACTACATAAATTTCAACGTCAAGGTCGGCGTAAGCTGCTCTGACGTATACGTTTATCTTTTAAATGCCCTTTACTATACAGGAACAAATAGGGGAGCCACAGGATTCATATATCTCTCCCCATTAATCTGCTTTTTAACGTCCCTTCTATTTAGAGTGGGTCTGGTTGACAAACTGGCAATATTCATAGTCACCGGAGCCTTTGCAATACTCGGAAACATTGGAATCTATCTTCTATTCAGGCAGTTCTATGATGAGAAATTAAGCATATGCGGAGCAATAATATACTCCACAACCACACTAAGTTTAACTTGGCTTGCAAACGGAACACTGGACGTTCCGGCGGTGGGAATGACAATTTGGTTTGTGCTGTTTGGCGTAATAGCAATCAATAAAAACCCAAAATTCTACACATATGCAATTCCGATATTCGCCATAGGATTTTTCACAAGATACACCCTTATTCTGACACTGCCGGCACTGCTTCTTTACTACGTTTATGAAAAAGGCTTCAAAATTGAAAAGGACGACTGGAAATATATAAAAAGAGGAATTCTAATCGCAGTCACAATTACGGCAGTCATACTGGCAACGGTGCTCATAATGGGACACGGCCAGTTCGGTGCTGCATCACAGATGGCCGGCGGAATTTCCGGAAAGCAAGGGTCCAGTAGAGATCCGGCATACAATACGGAACTTGGATATTACCTCTTTAATCTGCCGAATTTCATTTCAAATTCACATACCGTGTTTGAAGGAAATCCAGTACTGGAAAATCCGACAGCCCTCTCCTGGATAACCTTTGCAATTCTGATAATAGGCGCCATCCTATGGTTAAGAGACAGCGAACTGAAACTGGAAAAGAGGCACGCCATACCCCTGATAATATTTCTGATTGCATGTGTAACCTATACCCGAATAAGTTCGGTTCTCACAACCCTGATTGTGCTTTTGGGACTCTACATTCTTGGAAAGGACAGCGAAAACAGGACAGGTTATCTGATGATTGCATGGATTTTGGCAAACTTCATTTTCTTCAGCTACTTCAGCATCAAGGTCAACAGATACATCCTTCCGATATTTCCGGCACTGATTTATTTCCTTCTCAAATCAGTAAGCATGATTCAAAACAGGATTAAAATCAACAAAGCCATCATCCCGGCAATACTGATTGTCCTATTCATGATACAGGGATTTGCATTTACAATGGCATTTGAACCGACAGACAAGTACAATGCAACCGAGGACATTTCAAATTATCTGAAAGGCATCGAACCTGATTATCAGGACATCGACATTGGAGTCTACAACATAAGGCCGTTCCGCTGGTGGATTGGTGACAACGTGATTGGAATACCGAATTCCTATGTGGACAAGATTGAAAACAGCAACCTGACATACTACATCTCAAACACGAAGATGGACAACCTGGAAAATTATTCAGAGATTAAAAATATCGATACCGTCTATTTATACAAGAAAACAGGCCAATAGAGCCTGTCAAAATACTATTTTTTCAATTTAAGGCAATATTGCCAAGTCCAAAAAATGATGACAACTGCCGATTTTTAGAAAGATATATAATTAAAAAAATTATAAAAATAATAACATAAGTAATTTAAGAGGATTTATATATGAAAGTTGTATGCTGTAAGAACTGTGGTGCAAAATACCAGCTCGAAGATAATGATGACATTACTACATTCGAGTGTTCTTCATGCGCAGGAGATTTGGAATACTTGGAAGAATATTCTGATGAACAAAACAACTCTCGCTCTTCTTTTATTGACTCATTCAAGTATGACAATTCACAGATAGTTCAATGTGAGGACTGCGGATTGAAATATAAAATCAAAAGCAGTGACAGCATACTTGACTATGAATGCGACAGCTGCGGAGGTTCCTTAAGATATCTCGATGAAGAACTTAACAAGGAACTGGACAGCTACGTCGAGGAAAGAAGAAAAGAAGTTCAGCAAATCAGACAGGAAAATCAAGCACAGGAAATCAAACCTGACGAAGAGGAACAGACAGAAGATAATACACACTCCTTTAAATCAATTACTAACAGGTTGGAAAACTTTTTCTCAGAAGAAAACATGCTTCAAATAGCTAAGGATGAGAAAGAGCAAGAAGAGCTCGAACTGGAAGAAGAATTGAACTCCAAAACCGCCAGGACAACAATTCCGGAAGCGGTGATGACAAAATTCGGAAAGGAATTTGCTCTTCCGAAAACCAACGATTACAATATCTTGAAAAATTACATCAAGGACGAATTTTTCAAAAGCATGAACGAATACTATCCTAAGACTGATGAAAAACCTCAGGAAAGATCATTCGGAAGCATCATTGACAGGCTTACAATCCCTGAACCTGGAAACGGCGAAGGAGACCCAACTACAGGTTCCCTTCTAAGCACAGGATATGATGACTTCGACATAAAGAACATGGACACAAATACCACACTCCTCATTGTCGGAGCAGTAATATTTGTCCTGAGTATCATTGAGATTCTAATAATCAACAGCGGTGTTGGAATAGTAGCCCTGTTCATTGGAGTAATTATCTTATGTTATGGAATTTACAAAACTAGAGACGTTAAAGAAACCGAAAAAAGAACAAGAATCATCAGAGAACACTTATTGAGTTTACCTCAAGAATTCTACGTATTCTATAACGTGAAAATTCCAACTTCAAGCTCAGGCATTAACCACTTGGTTGTAGGCCCTACAGGAATTTATGCACTTCTCTCACAGAAATACAATCCTAAACTCAGACTGGAATCAGAAAACGAAAACCTGAATCTGATCGGTTCAACCGAATCCGATGAGGACAAGATTGAAGAGATTCCAAGCGAGGACAATGTGAGAAGGTTCAGATACACAACCAAACAGGCAAAATTCTCTCAAGACAATAAAATCAAGCAAAAAGCCTTGACATTAGGTGAGGATTTAATCAACTTCCTCAATGACAACAACATCAAAAACTGTTTCGTCGAACCTCTGGTAGGTTTCATAAACAACGAGGTCGTAGTCATAAACATGCCTTTAACCGATGAAGACCTGTTTATCGAGGAATTGTTACATCAAATCCAAACAAGCACTATAAAATTAGATTCTGAAACAATCGACAAATGCGCTGTTTTAATCAACAACTATTCTGCAGATTGCTCTTCAGAAATTTAATTTCTTTTTTTATTCATTTAACATTTCAAAAGTGATGACCGTATCTTTCGCGATATCACAGCCTGCTGTTTTTCCAACCACATCACCAATCCGAGCGGGAGATATTCCCCTGCCAGGTCTTTTAAATGCAATGTCTGACTCGGTAATGCTTTCACCTTTTTTGATGTCTGATTTTGCAACGATTGATTTTCTAATCTCCTTTCTTGCGGAGGATTCACATATCAAGGGCTGCTTGTTTGAGCTTCCGTTGATTTTTGATAAAAATAGAGCGTTATTTTTGAAGCGTATCACGTCATCGGGATCCATTGCAAAAGTGTTGTAGTATCCGCCCAATGACTTGTCGAATGTGAAATGCTTTTCGAGTATTGTGGCGCCGTAGCCGTAGGCGGTTGTCAGAACCATCATTTTCTCATCAGGCTTTGTGTAGTCAACATATCCTATCTCATAGTCCGGAAAGTTTTGAGCCAAATCCTTAATCATCAGAAGGTTGGCGTCCTTGTAGTCTGTCGGATATGATAAAACGGAATGCATGATTGCGATGTTTGATGTTGAGACATCCTCAATTGCCTTGACGGCATTTTTGATTTCAAGCAGAGTCGCACCACCTGTTGAAAGAAGTATTGACTTGTTTTTAGAGGCAACACTTTCAATGAACGGAATGTTGGTCAAATCGGATGATGAAATCTTATAGATGTCGACAAAATCATCCAACGCATCGACTGATTCTGAATCCAGGGGTTCTGCTAAAAACATGATGCCCATTTCGCTGCAGTACTGGGCCAGCTTGCGGTACTCGCCAATTCCGAACTTTTCATATTTGTTGAACAGTTCAAACTGGGATAGGGATTCCTCATAGGAAAGATTCCAGAATGATGGAGAGTCACGGGAGATGAACTTTTCAACCGAATAGGCGTGAAACATTACCGCATCCACGCCGCACATCTGCGCTTCCTCAATGAGAAGCTTTGCGGCATCCATATATGAGATGTTTTCCCTTTTGGCCAGATCATAAAAGTTGAAACTGATGTTTGCAATCAGAAATGGTTTCTTGTTAAATATGTTCATTGTCAAACCTGCTCAAGTTTTTGTTGAATTCAAATTTACGGTATTCCTCTTCAATAACGGCAAGTATATTTTCAAATCCGTTTTTAAGGTCAATGGACAGCATCTTTTGATGCATATCCATCCTCAAGTCGAAATCATTGACCACCCTTGCAAACTCCTCCACAACATCCTGCCTTTCAAGGTCCTCTCCACGGCCCATATTTATGAAGCCGTTGTTGTGGTTTGCAAAGACATGTGACACGTCCCTGTCATCCTTGCACAGGCATATTGTAGGAACTCCGATGGAACAGATTTCATACATTGACTTGTTAGGTGAAGTGAATATCAAATCTGCCTTGAATATGAATTCGCTGAAGTTTGAAACGTTTCTGTAAATCTGAATCAGAGGATTGGATTCGTATTTGGAAACTATTCCTTCCACATTCTCATAATCAAGACCAAGGACAATGTCGATTCTGCCGTCATAGGTGGTTGTTAAAATAGCGTCAGTGACCTTTTCTGTGAAGTTGTTTGAGTCGAACTGGCCGAAAGCAATCAAAACCCTGTTGACGGTGTTTGTGATTATCTTAGGCGGCTGATAATAGAACTCATCCTTCAAGACAAAATACTTATGTCCTGTGAACACGTTAAGCTCGCCAAGGTCATGCTCGTACAAGTCATCGAACACCACATCTGCAAGAGAGCTACCGACTCCCAAATCCTCGAAGTTGACGACAAAATATCCTTCGCTTTTCAATGCGGAAATATACTCCTCAGAAGTGTCTAAAATATCATTAATAACAATCTGAGGGTCAAATTTCTTCAATTCCTCAAGCAAATCAGGAATATCCTCATAAACAACATAAGAAAAGTTATTGCCTGAAACTATATCGATACTCAACTGATACTTTTCATCAATCAAAAATAAAACGTCATGAAACACTAGCTTTGAAGCAAGTGACAGGCATCGGTTGATGTGGCTTGTTCCGATTTCATCAGAGGCATTCACGACAATTGCAGTCCTTTTCTTTTGAAGATGATTTTCAGCAATCCACCAGTCCTCATAGGTTTCGATGTTGACGCTTTCCTCACGGGAAACCTCGATGATGTCAATGGTTGAGCCCAGACGGGAATCCTCCTGGATGAAATTTCTGCGGGATGCGAGAATCGCTCCGGTTTCCCTAAATGATTTCGGAAGGGAGTTTTTGTCCACCCTTTCGATATAGTTCGGGAAATACCTCTGGTTGTTCTCGTCATATCCCCAGCTCAGGTGCCTGTCGTCAACGACTGAAATAATGCTGTCTAGGCTGAAATCCTCGAACTTCTCAATTGCCCGATTTAAGGTTTCAACCTTAATCAGGGGAGAAGTCGGCTGCAGGGTGACAACAATGTCGTATTCGTCAAATGCCTGCTTTTCCTTTTGAATCATTGCATCGTGAATAACCGGATCGAGTGAAACCTCATCGGTTGCAAGCTCTTCTGAACGCCTGACGACGCTTGCTCCGAACTTCTCGGCTATCAATGCTATTTGAGAATCATCAGTGGTTACAACAACATCATCAACATACTCTGATGCCTTTGCGGTTTCGATTGCATAGGATATGAGGGGCTTGTTGTTGAGCAGTCTCAGGTTCTTCCTGGGAATGCCTTTGGAGCCTCCCCTTGCCGGAATAACCACCAATATCATATTATTATTAAACATGGCTCATCACTTAAATAATAAAATATAATAAATCCAATACTAAATATATTCATTATATATTATTAAATCTTTGGTGTTAGTATGAAAAATATGTCAAAAGAGCTATTGGATAGAATAAACAACTTAGCCACTCCAGTTAAGATAATGCACGTTTGTGGTTCCCATGAACACACAATAATGGAAAATGGAATCAGAAGTCTGCTTCCTGACGAAGTGGAAATCATTGCAGGTCCAGGATGTCCCGTATGCGTAGTGCCGTCACGTGAAATCGACGAGGCATTACAACTTATTGATAAGGGAGTTACAATCACAACCTTCGGAGACATGCTGAGAGTTCCTGGTTCTGAAAGATCCCTTGCAGATGCAAAAGCAGAAGGAGGAGATGTCAGAGTGGTTTACGGAATCAACAGAGCAATTGAAATAGCCGAAAAAGAGGACAATGATGTTGTATTCATTTCTGCAGGCTTTGAGACAACCGCACCGACAACAGCTGCTGAACTTCTGGCAACACCACCTGAAAACTTCTCAGTGCTCTCATGCCACAGGCTGATTCCACCGGCAATCGACTTTTTGATAAATTCAGGTCAGACAAGCCTCAATGCATTAATCCAGCCGGGACACGTGTGCACAATCATCGGAACAAAGCCTTTCGAATACTTCTCAACTGACTTTGGAATACCTCAGGTAGTGGCAGGATTCAACCCTCTCGACATACTGATGTCAGTATACATGATTTTAAGACAGATTCATAATGAAACACCAAGAATAGACAACGAATACGCAAGGGCAGTAAGGGAAGAGGGCAACGTCATAGCGCAGGAGAAAATGGAAGAGGTATTTGAAGTGACCTCAAGGGAATGGAGAGGATTTCCAAAAATCCCTAATTCAATCCTTGAAATCAAGGACGAGTTTGCAGACTTCAACGCCCGTGAAAAGTATGACATTGAAGTCAAGGACGTTAATGAAGCTCCTAAAGGCTGCATCTGCGGACCTATCCTGAGAGGTCTTGCAAGGCCTGAGGACTGCAAGCTATTCAGAAAAACCTGCAATCCGCTTCACCCTATCGGAGCGTGCATGGTAAGTAAGGAAGGAACATGCAACATCGCCCACAGATACTCAAGAGGATAACATGACAATAGAAGCAATAGCAGTGGATATCGACGGCACAATAACCGATGAGAAAAGGCAGATCTGCATTTCAGCGATTGAAGCCTTAAGAAAGGCTGAAGCTGCTGGAATTCCGACAATCATCGTTACCGGAAATGTGGTCAACTATGCATATGCAACAGAAGTACTTATCGGATGCAGCGGAGGGCTTGTGTGTGAAAACGGAGGAGTCGTCTTTAAGGAAGGTGAAAACGACAATGCTGTCGAGACACTGGTCGACAGGGAATTCGTTACATCAGCCGAAAAGCACCTCAAAGAAAAGTTAGGTGAAAAATTCGACAAGCACGCTTCCCACGACAACATGTACAGACTGACAGAAACCGTATTCTACAAGACATTGCCTAAAGAGGAGCTGGATGAGGCCCTTAAGGATTTCAAATACGTGGATGAGCTTGAAATATATGACAGCGGCTTTGCGCTCCACGTTACAGACAAAAGGGTCAACAAGGGAACCTCACTAAGGTACCTGTGCGAGAGAAACGGAATCAACATGGACAACGTGATGGCAATAGGAGACAGCCAGAACGATGAGGATTTCCTAAGGCAGGCGGGCTACAAGATTGCCGTTGGAAATGCGGAAGACAAGCTTAAGGAAATAAGCACATATACCTGTGAGAAAATGTTCGGAGACGGAGTGGCCGAAGCCATTGAAAAATTTGCGCTTTAGTGATAACATGATATACGAAATAGCAGAAAAAGCAGAAAAAGCACTTAAAAACAACTGTGACGCTTACGAAATTTACATTGACGAGTCCAAACTGATAGAGCTTGACTCAAAGCAGGATGAACTGAACTTTGCAAAGGAAGAAATCGAGCAGGGCCTTGGAATAAGAGTAATCAACAGCAACAGGGTCGGCTTTGCATACACTTCAAACATGAACAATATTGATGCGACATGCAGCCAGGCCATCAAGAACGCCAAACTCAACAAGGAAGATGAAAACTATGCATTTTCCGAAGTTGAAAAGATCAGTGATGTTAAAGGAGTTTATGATGAGAAATTCAATGATTTGGACCTTGATGAATCCGTGGAATTTCTAAAAACTGTCATTGCAACCGCTTCAGACAGCGGATGTGAAATTACAGGTTCAGGATTTTCAGCAAGCGAAGGAAGATCATTAATCGTCAATTCAAATGGCGTTTCCATAGAAAATGAGGGAACAGGATTCGGAATCGGATTGTCCGTCACCATCCAGAAGGACGGAAGGATTGCAACCGCATACAACTCCGAGTCATCAAGATTCTTTGATTTGGACGGTGTCAAGCTGGCAAATGAAGTGTGCGATTTGGCAAAAAGTTCACTTGACACAAAACCAATCGAAACCAACGATTATGACGTGGTCCTGGACTACTATGCCGCAACCGGACTTTTAAGGACATTCATGGGTGCCTTTGACGGTGAAAACGTGATGAGAGGAAGATCCATCCTAAAAGACAAGACAGGCATAGAAATAGCCAATCCAACTCTTTCAATCATTGACAATCCACTTTTGGAAGGAGGAATGCTTTCATCATGCTGTGACGGTGAAGGAAGTGTCAGCAAAAAGACAGACTTAATAAAAGACGGTATTTTAAGCTCATTCATTTATGACATATACACCGCAAACAAGGCAGGCACAAAAACAACCTCCAACGGATTTAGAGGCTCATACCTCACAACACCTTCAATCTCACCGACAAATCTTGAGTTTAAGTTCTCAGAACTGAAAGACATCTCAGAAATCGATAAGGGAGTTCTTACAACAAGCGTTTTGGGAGCCCACACCGCAAATCCTATTTCAGGTGACTTTTCAGTGGAGGCAAGCAATGCATTCAAAATAGAAAACGGAGAGCTCACAGACCCAATCGATAAGGCGATGATTTCAGGAAACGTGTTTGAAATAATGAAAAAAGTAGAAGGTTTAAACACCGAAGTGAAACAGTACGGCTCATTTATCCTGCCTAAACTGCTGGTGCATGATTTAAGGGTCGTTGGCCAAAATTAAAAAGAAGAAAAATTAAATCTTTTTTAATTTTTCTCTATATCTTTCAATAGTGCCGTCACGATAATCTATGTTGAGATAATCGGAAGCCAGCTGCTTGTTTTTATCGAATTCCTTAATCTTATTTTTTGCCAGATTATCAATGTCCTCATCCAATTTCTTTATCTGATTTTCAAAAGCATATTCTGATTTTCTGATGTTGATGTTAGACTGGCGAGCGAGCTTTTCAAGTTCCTTTTCAAAGTCAACTTCCTTTTTAGACATATTAATCACCTACATCTCAATTATCGGCAGCTGAATTTCAGTTATGAATTCCTTTTCATCATCGCAGTTGTGGACGCCTTTTATTAAAACCTCTTTAGGTGATCCGATAATGTCATAATGATTCTTCTGGGCGATTTCAACCAGTTCTGCATAAGTGTCCATGATATTGTCAGTAGGTCCGAAATGCTTTCCGGCAAGGACCTTATTTTCAATCATGTCGACTACACGGATCCTGTCGGTTTCATCAGCGTCGCCTTTAATGGCAATGCTTACGTCATATACGACATCACCTTCATTGACTTCGTGTCTTGGTGAGAAATAAACGATGAATGGTTCGCCTTCGGTTTCAATCTCTTCAGCATCAACCCAACCCATCAATATTGAAAGGAATATTCCTAAATCTTCGATTGGAGTTTTACAGTTAATAACTCCCAATTTTTGTTCTGGAATTACTTTAACTTCATAATCCATAATTTACACCTATTGTTAATTTATTGATTTTGTAATTAAAAAAAGTTGTTATTGATTATCAGATTTGACAGATACTTGCTTTATTTCAAAAATTAACTGTAAACATGTGTTAAATTTAAAAAATGGCGCCCTAATATGAAATAATTTGTAAGAATAGATACATTTAAATAATGAAAATTACTATCTATAAACAAGAATATGTAAATCATATTCGAGTATTTTCAGAATGGAAATGAGGGCCAAAATAACATTTTCATTCATATTGTTGATGTTGATTGTCTAACTGTGGAAGTTTGTGGTTTATACTGCAAACTTTAGACAATCCCAATCTATTTTTAAAAAAACCAAAATTCCAACTTATTTTCAAAACTACTTTTAAAAAACATTCTGAAAACAATATTCAATTCACAATATAATATTTCAAAGTGAAGTAAATATTGTTTAAAGAAAAACTAGCACCTATTTATAGAATTAAAGCAAATTTAATAAGTAATAGATAAATTAAAACATTAACAATCGAGAGATGATATTGTGAACCACATCAACAATTATGACAGTGCTAACAAAAAATGTTGGAGCGTATTGGCCTTACACTCAACATTGTCTCAATTATATTGAATGCAATAGACATCTCAATCCATCTAATGCATTAAATATCGTTGCAGTATGACTGACGAACTTTAAAAAGAAAGGTTCTTGATTTTTTAAGGTTTCACAACCGGAGTTTTGCGTAATTCTTCCCTTTCTTTTTTTAATTGAACAGATAAACTTCCACTTCTTCACCTTCATCCAATATTTCAACCAGTTTTGGGATTTTCACATAGCCGTCAGCGGTTGAAAGTGAAAATATTGCTCCTGAATCTTTAAATATCGGATTTACATTATCGCCATCGACTTTAACGAGCTGATACTGCATCCTTCCAACTTGTGAGTGGATTCTGCGAGTCATTGTGCCCTTGACTGTCTTGAGCTCAAAGTCCTTTTCGATTCCGGCAAGTCTTGTCAATGGCTCAGCAACAAATGCATTGAATATCATCAAAGCGGAAACCGGATTTCCAGGAAGTCCAATGACCATTTTGCCACCAATGACCCCGACGATTGTTGGTTTTCCAGGCTGGACTGAAATTCCATGGATATATACCTCACCAAGCTCATCCAAAACATGTTTCAGTACATCCCCCAGACCTGCTGAGGTTCCACCGGAACAGAACAGTATGTCCACCTCTTTTAATGACTCAGTAATTTTCTCCTTGACTTCATCGTAGCTGTCCCTCATGACTCCCAAGAATTTTGCATCGGCACCGCATGAAATGGCATCGTTCTTAATCATTCCACCGTTTACATCATATATTTTTCCATATTCCAAATCCTGACCTTGAAGTGTGATTTCATTACCTGAAGATACTACACCAACTGTCGGCTTTTTGTAAACTTCGATTGTTTCAAAACCCTGTGAAAGCAAAACTCCGATTTTTCCTGGATTCAAAAAATCGCCTTTTTTGAGAATCAAATTACCTTCTTCAATGTCTGAACCTTTTTTGGCAACATCCTGTGACGGAGTGGCAGTAGTAAATAAATTAACTTTACCATCCATTTTTTCAGCATACTCAACCATTACAACAGCCTCTGCTCCTTCAGGCATGGCCGCACCAGTACTGATTTCGATGCATTTGCCCTTTTCAACTTTTTTGTCTGTAGTTGAGCCGGCTTCGAGAAAGTCAATGACCTCCAGAGTATTTGGAGACTCTTCAGAAGCCCCAAAACTGTCTTCGGCCAATATCGCAAAGCCATCCTTTAATGCCTTGTCGAATGGAGGGAAATCCATTCTTGAATAAACGTCTTCAAACAATATTCTTCCGTAAGCCTCGCCAACTTCAATCTCTTCGCTTTGCGGAGCCAGGTTCCTCTCGAATAAATCGTTAATGATATCAATAGCTTCATCGCATTCTTTAATTTTTAAAAATTCAGTTCCCATAGTTATCCCTTTATATACTATCCAATAACTTAATATAATAATATATTCATAAATATATAAATAATTTAATCTAATGAGAAATGTATTATATTTTTTTGGAGGAGAGTATTTGTCAAAACCTAATCAAAACCAACAACAAGAGTACAGGAGAGTGAGAACTCCTAAGAAAGGTGAAATTCCTGGAGTAGTTGAACAGATCATGGGGCACGGAAAACTGAAAGTGCGCTGTGCCGACGGGAACATAAGAATGACCAGAATCCCTGGAAAAATGAAAAAACGTATTTGGATTCGTGAAGGAGACGTAATCCTTGTAAAACCATGGGATTTCCAATCTGATGAAAAAGCCGATGTAATCTGGAGATACACCAAAACAGAATCAAATTGGCTTGAAAGAAAAGGCTACCTGAAAATGTAGCTTTATTTTACTTATTTTTTTGATATAAATGGATTCTAAAATAGCCAAGGCTGACGCTGCCCATCAAAAACTGCATTCCCAAAAAAGGAAAAAGGACAATTCCGAGCGAAAGGTGGGAAATGAGATTTTTGACAAGATTACTTTAGAAACCCTTTATAAATTAGCTAATCAGGGATACATTGACGTATTGAATGGTGCAATAAGCACAGGAAAGGAAGCCAACGTGCTTACAGGCATAAGGGATGACGAAAGCTTTGTGGCAGTCAAGATTTACAGGATAGCCACTTCTGATTTTAAAAAGATGGACTACTACCTTAAAGGCGATCCAAGATTCAACATCAAAACCAAAAACAAAAGGAAAATCATCTATTCCTGGGTTACAAAGGAGTTCAAGAACTTAACCAGATTGTATGATGCGGGAGTTACAGTTCCGAAAGCATTTACAAGCTCAAACAACGTTCTGATTATCGAATTCATTGGGGATGAAAACGGAAATCCTGCACAGCCAGTCAAAAACCAGCCTCCAAAAGATCCGGAGGAATTTTTCAATAAATTGTTAGTTCAACTGAAATTATTTGTACGTGAAGCTAAACTAGTTCATGGAGACCTGTCCAATTACAATATACTGAATTTGAATGAAGAGCCAGTCATCATTGACGTTTCACAGTCAGTGGTTTTAGACAATCCGATTTCAAAAGAGCTGCTTGAACGTGACATCAATACCCTTGTTCGTGAATACACAAGACTTGGCGTTAAAACCAGTTTTGAAGAAATCTGGGAATACGTTGACCCTAAATTTTAGTAGTAAAACATCTTTCTTATGGGAATATGTCAACCCAAAATTTTAAAAGCACCTACTTACAAATAGAATATTAGTAAAAAAAAGATTACATTTTTAATTTTTTAAAAGGGAGATATGAATGAATAACACTTTTTTTTCAATTATTAACAAACCCTGGTTGCTTTTAGATTCAGAAGAACTTAAAATATATTCCATAGTTATTTTTATTTTATGTTTTGTAGGAGGAATTATCCTTTCGATTCTGATGTCTGCAATACATTCAACAAACATATTTTTCACAATATTTTCTTTTACTATAATAAGTGCACTTATGGCAATTTTTACTTATAAAAGAGATTGGTTTGATAGAAAATATGGTTTAGTTTCAAAATATCATATCGGAATGAGTTATCAAGTTGTATTTTATTTTATAGGTATTCTAAATTTAGCTCTTTCACTAATATTCTTTTATCCAAATCTAAAAACTCAAGGCCCTATTAATGCAGCCATAATGTTTTTATCACAGCAAATACCATTACTTTTCATGTCATTGAGACTTAATGTATTTGATGATGAAATTGCCGTGTCAAAAAAGAAGATGAAATGGGAAACATCCATTATGAAAATACCTTAGGATATAATCCTATAATTTATTATTTTATTGGATTTCCAATAAGCATATTAATTGGAATATGTTTAACTGACTATGTAAAAGACATTCTAGTTTCATCATATTTTACATCCAACTTATTGCAATCAATATTTTTAATAGCCGTATTATTCTTGTTATTATCCCCAGATTTGTTGGATAAAATATTGCCATTTAATCTTAGAAGCTGGAGAGGTACAATAAAATTATATATACTAATAGCTGTAATTCTCGCAATATTGCGCATTTTTATAATTTAAAAACCAATTGTCAAATTTTAAATAAATATTTTTAATCTAGAAATATATTATAACAATTTTTCTAAGTATTCCTTAAGTTCTGGAAGCTCCACTTTCATAGTTTCCCAAACCAGATGTTCAATAACATTTTCATAATCATGAGCATGAATATTCCGCATTGCTTTTAAACTATTCCAAGCAATATATGGATGCTGGTCTTTGAACTCATCGGACAATCTACCAATATACTCTCCAATTTGGATAATGTTAAAAGCACATGCTCTTTGGTAATGGTCATTGGCCAAATATTCATTAAAATCATCACCAAAATACTCAATATCACTTGCTGTTGCTTCACAGTATTCTATGATTTTCTTAATATGTTTTTCATCTTTAGCGTTCATAGATTATAACCACATCTTTTTTGATTTTGTTTAAAAATTCCTTATTATGACTGCATGATGAAACCAAATCAACATGACATTTGAATTCATCTTCCAAGTCTTGAACAAAAGACATATATTTAATTAAAGAATTCACATCCCCATCATCCATAATGAAGTCCAAATCACTGTCGTCACTTGCCTCATTTCTAGCATAAGATCCAAAAAGACATAACCTATTAACCCCATGCTTAATGGCAATTGGAATGGTTCTTTTTGTGATTTCTTCAATTGTAAATATCATTAAAAACACCTAATGAAAATTAATCTAATTAATATTTAATTTTAATTTTATATTAAATAAATATTTTTTTATGGAGAAAATTAATTAAACAATTAATCCAAACTTCATTACAGAAAAATGTTATACCGAGACGTGAGTAAAACATCTTTTCTACGGGAATATGTTAATCCCAGACTTTACATAGCCAACACTATTTGACAATCTCATCAATGGTGCTCAACTTATCGCACTGAATCATTACAATCCTGCCGTCCTTAATGTAGTTGAAATAATACCTCTGATGATTGTTTTTTACAAATCCAGTGTGGGTTTCAACAGACTCGTTTTTAAAAATGCCGTCAATACCTTTAATTGACTTGTCAACATATGAACCGTCATTTAACAATTCCAAATCATCATATGTGACATCATATCCGTTAAAATCATATACTGTTATTGCAAGTAGCAGAATGTCGTTTTGATGAAACGTCCGCTCCCCCTTGGTCGCTTCATGGTTGAAAAGCACATCAGAAGTTACATTATCAGAGGAATTTGAATCCTCAAGAAATCCCCAGGAGATTGTGAAATTGACTCCGTTAACGTCAATCTCCCTGGGTTCGGGAAGATGGAACTTGTTTCCTCCGGGAACGGGACTTCCCGCATGAAACGAGAAAAGAACAACAAGACTTAGTAAAAAGAAAGTTATTGCAAATATAGTACTTTTCCGCACATCAACACCCCATCACAAATCAAGCATTTCCAGTAAGATATACTTAACATTATATGAAACTCATTAATAATGTTAATGTTACCATAACTCGGTAATGTGACCCCAAATATTAAATAAGACATATTACAAAAACATTTAAAAGTTTTAAATTAAATAATTATTATTAATTCTAATCAAAAAAAGGTGAAAATTATGCCGGAAACAGATTACTTGAAAATACCTCAAAACAGAGTAGGGGCATTAATCGGAAGCAATGGAGGAGTTAAAAAATCCATTGAAAAGGCAACCGGAACAATCCTGGACATTGACAGTGAGGACGGAACCGTTTACATCACACCTAGAGACGACATGGAAGATCCTTTAGGAGTCTGGAATGCCAACCATATTGTAAAGGCTGTTGCCCGTGGATTCAATCCGGAAGTTGCGCTTAAGCTTATCAGCGATGACATTTATCTTGAAGTCATCAGTTTACCATTATACATCGGAAAATCCAAAAAAGCCCTTGCAAGACACAAAGGAAGAATAATCGGAAAAGACGGGAAAACACGTGAAATAATCATGGAAATGGCTGAAGTGGACATGGCAATCTACGGCAAGACCGTTTCACTTATAGGTGAAATGGACAACATCATGATTGCAAAGGAAGCCATAGAAATGATACTTAAAGGTTCCAGGCACAAATCAGTCTACGGATTTCTGGAACATAAAAAGGAAGACCTTAAATTAAGGGAATTCAAAGACCTCGTCGGAATCCACGACGATAAAATCGAATTCAAGGACGGAATTGAATTTGATGAAAATGATTTTTAGGAGTGAAAACTCCTAAAACACTACTTTTTTAATCGGTAAATGCATACCAATTTGTCATTCTCTCCGGATGGACAATAACACCCATTTTGGAGTACAGTTTGTTTAATGTGTCAATACGAGTGACTGTATTTGGATCATCCATCATTTCTTTAGCTCTCCTACGATTCTCAGGAGAAATAGATTCAATTTTACTGTAACCTGCATCCCGAGAAACATAAACCGGATCTTTTCTACATTCCCAATCATTCATTTAAATTCACCTTTCTCAATTTAATATTTTCAAATTCGTTATTTAAATAATTTAACAAATATATTCCATAATCTCTATCTACATTATCAATGACCTGATGACCTTTTTCTAATTCAACATTTGTCTCACGTAAGTAAGATTCAAATGATTCATCGGCATTATTACGAATATCTTGAATCACTTCATCACTGAAAACAATTTCCTTTGATTCCAAAATCCATAATTCGTTTTTAGTAGAAATTAACTCATATTCCTCAAATTCTTTACCTAACATTTCAAAATTTTTGCCAGATGGAGGAGAATAATACTGATGAGGATGATTGTGTATAGATGCAATATGCATCCCCTTTAAACATTTAGAATAAATTACTGCATTTACTTCATTAGGTTCATCATCTGAAAAATTACAGGACACAATATTTCCTGTCTGAATATCAAAATAAATTAGACATTCACATTTTAAATCATAAGTTTTCCTTCGAAACATGTCAATCGTATTAACTGCCTTTTGGGAAAACTCATCCGGTAAATGTTCATTAGTTACTGGAGAGAGATCCCAATTGACCGGAAGGTGACGATACCTCTCATACTCCAAATCCCTTATTTTTGCAGTAGCGGGAATCAAAAATCCTCCCCGATTATCCCTCCACAGTTCTTTGTGAGATTCAAGGACCTCATCCAAATGAAGTTTATGCGCAATATTTTTTAATTTATTTACGGAAATCATGAGTAAGTGATATGTCCTCCAAATTATATAAACTACCCAGTTTTGCCTGAAAACAATTTTACACGCTCAGAACAATTTTACAGACCCAGACAACTTTTTATTTATTTTAAAAAATAAGACATTTGAAACCCCCAAAATCAAAATCGGAAAATTTAAACAAACACAAATCAATTTTAATGAAAGATTGCTATAAAGATTATTAATAATATAGTAAAACCTTATATACTGTAACCGATATATATAGATAACATAGTACAAATACTATATTTTCTACATGTTTTTAAATTATTATTTTACCGCATATTGAAACAAGTCAGATAGGGTACCGTATGAATATTACTTTTCAAATGCTCTCTCACTTGATTTAAATATAACATAGCATAATAAATTTAAACATATTACCTATAAAGGAGGAAAAATTTTGGCTCAAGAACAACAAATGGGACTTGATTGGGAAGAGGATTTTCAAAGATTAACTCCATCACAGTTCTTTAGAAAAAATAAGCAAATGCTTGGATTTACAGGTAAAATCCGTTCTTTAACAATTGTTTTTCACGAACTGATTACAAACAGTTTTGACGCATGTGAAGAAGCGGGAATATTGCCCGACATCGATATTGAATTGAAACGTGTCGACAAGGAGCATTACATTTTAAAGCATAAGGATAACGGACCGGGTATTCCTGAAGACTATGTGATGCAGGTATACTGTATGATGTTTGCAGGATCCAAATTCAGAAACATCCAGTCCAGAGGACAGCAGGGTTTAGGATGTAGTGGTTGTGTGCTCCTATCACAGATGACCACCGGTAAGCCTGCCCGAGTAATTTCATGCTACAAGGAAGGAGATGAAATCAAGGGCGTTAAAATGAAATTCCAAATGGATGTTGAAAACAACCGTGGAATCCTGATGGAAAGGGAAGACTATCCTGCGGAAAGCACCGGAGTATGCATCGAACTGCAGTTCAAGGACGTTTCCTACTCATTAGCGGAACAAGGCGCTTTTGAATACATCAGAAGAACCATGATTGGAAACCCTCATGCAAGAATCACATTCAGGGACCCATCAGGACACAAATATATCTTCAAAAGGGCAGCTGACGTTGTGCCTGTACAGCCTAAGGAAGTATTGCCACACCCTAAAGGTGTAAGCGCTGATGATTTAATGACAATGGCTAAAAACACTGACAGCAGAAGATATAAAAGCATGTTAACATCCTCAATGTCAAGGATGTCCAACAAAAGAGTGGATGAAATTGCCGAAGCAACCGGAATTGACATGAACAAACGTCCGAAAGCAATGACTTTCCAGGAAGCTGAAGCCATCGTGCACTGCTTTAAGAAAATGAAATTCATGGCCCCTCCAACCGACGGGCTCATACCGATTGGATCCGAACAAGTCGAAAAGGGTATGAAGCAAATCCTTCAACCTGAATTTGTAGCGACAATTACAAGAAAGCCTGTTACCTATGCTGGAGGTGTTTCATTCATTATTGAAGCGGGCCTGGCCTACGGAGGAAATGCAGGAAGAGTTGTCAGCGAACAGAGAAAATCCGAAATCATGAGGTTTGCAAACAGGGTTCCATTGACTTTCGATGCAGGAAGCTGTGCAATTACAGAAGCCCTCAAAAGTATCGACTGGAAACGTTACGGATTAAGGGACATGGACAACACTCCACTGACATTATTCGTAAACATCATCTCAACTCAGGTACCTTACCTTTCAACAGGTAAGCAGAGCGTATCCCCTGAACCTGAAATCGTTCACGAAATCAGACAGGCAACCATGAAACTTGCCCGTAAACTACAAAAACATTTAAGAGCCAAAAGAGCCGCCAAAGAAAAGGAAAAACGTTCAAAAGTCTTCGAAGAATACGTTCCAGTTATCATCGAAGAAGCCGCAAAACTTGGTGAAACCGGCGTTCCGGAATATCAAGACATTTTAGTCAAAGTAACTAAAAGGGCTCTTGCGGAATTGCTTGGTGAGAAAGTTGAGGAAGAAGAGGAAGAAGAACTTGATGCAATCATCATGGAAGAAGTTGATGAATTCGGAAACACTGTCGAACAGGGAAATTCAACATTAGACAACTTCATAGACAAAGATGAAGAAGAGGATTTTGAGGAGTAGTGATTTAAATGACTAAAGGTAAATCACATAAGGAAGAGAGAAAAGAATACACCTTTAATAAACTTAAAGGTTTAGGCCAGGAAATTATTGAAGATGTTGAAAAAAGCAAAGTTCCAAGTATCAAAGTTCCATCCAGAGGTACAGGAAACATTGTTTATGATGAAGCTAAAAGATATTACGTATTGGGAGACAGATTCGGAAGAAGATCACTTGGAAATGTGAAACAAATCAGAAAATTAGGCCAAATGGTTTATGTAGGTAACTTCTGTAAAGATTTAGTTGCAAGAGAAAAAACCGCTACCATCAGGGAAATGTACTATGTTTCCGAAGGATGGGGAATAAGCTTTAAGACCCAGCAAGAATCAAACATTGTTGGAGAAGACTTAGAAGTGACTCTCGGTGTTACCCGTGAGGAATTAGGTTTAATGCCTGAAGAGGACGGCGCATCAGTTTACGGTGACATCACATTAGTAGATGAGGGCACAGAAATTAACGCAACTAAAATGGGAAAATCCGGATATACAATCTCCCCTACAATCGACCAGGTGGAACTGGAAGACTGCCATGTCGATAAAGTATTGGCAGTGGAAACCATGGGAATGTTCCACAGGCTAGTGCAGGAAAATGCCCATAACAGATTTAACTGCCTAATCGTTGGGCTTAAAGGACAGGCTGCACGTGCTACAAGAAGATTCCTTAAAAGACTTAATGAAGAAAAAGGCTTGCCTGTCTATATCTGTAACGACGGAGACCCTTGGGGATTTCACATTGCACAGGTAATCATTTCCGGAAGTGCTAAATTAGCTCACGTTAATGAACAGTTAGCAACACCTGACGCCAAGTTCATCGGAGTAACAGCATCTGACATTATCAACTACGATTTGCCTACCGATAAACTCAAGGATGTTGACGTCATGAGGCTTAAAGAGCTTTCAAAAGACCCAAGGTACAAAACTGATTTCTGGCAAACTGAAATTAAAAAGATGCTTAAAATCGGTAAGAAAGCAGAACAGCAATCTTTCTCAAAATATGGGCTCGAATACGTAGTAGACGAGTATTTCCCAGCTAAATTTGAAGAAATGGAAAATCAAGCATAGTCTTGATTCTTTCCTCCTTATTTTTTTTATTTTTTTCATTCCATCCAAACATTTATATACTAAAAAATTCATATACCCTAGCAGGTATAGGTTGTGTTAATTTGAAAGAATGTATGGATAGTGAAAATTTACATAGAAGACTTAAGAAAATCATCGGTCAGGTCAATGCGATTGATCGTATGATTGACGAAGACATTCCATGTGAACAGATATTGATGCAGATAAACGCATCAAAATCCGCATTACATAAAGTTGGACACATTATAGTCGACGGACATCTGGAACACTGCGTTAAGGATGCAATAGAACATGGAGATGCAGATGAAGCATTAGGCGACATTTCATCAATCATGGAATACTACTCAAGACTATAATTTTTTTTAAATTGACACTATACCCCATAGGGTATACTATACCAAAAATATTGGGGCTGTTTAAAATGAACATAAGATTAGACAAAAGTCAGAAAAGGGACTTACTACTAATAACCGTATCCGCAATAAGCATCATTGCAAGCTTCATTCAATCACTCGAATATCTCTCATGGATCGCAGTGCTGCTTTGCGGATTACCAATATTGAAAAACAGTGCAGAAGGACTGATAAGTGAATTCGACCTCAAAGCGGATTTGCTTGTTTCCATGGCAATAATAGCTTCAATCATAATTGGTGAAGTGTTTGTAGCAGGTGAAATTGCAACAATAATGGCAATCGGAGGATTTTTAGAAGAATATACTGTATCCAAAACTCAAGGAAGAATAAGGGAACTTGTTGAACTCACACCTCAATTTGCAACAAGAATCAGAAACAAAAGAGAAGAAAAAATATCTGTCGAAGAAGTACAAGTCGGAGACATCCTAAAAGTTCTTCCGGGAGAACGCATCCCAACAGACGGAATAATCATAAACGGTGAAACCTCTATCGACCAGTCAACCCTAACAGGAGAATCCCTCCCTGTGGATAAAAGCAAAGACGATGAAGTATACAGTGGAACCATAAATCTCTATGGCTCATTTACAATGAAAACTACAAAAGCAAGCAAAGACAGTTCAATACAAAAACTGATCAGATTAGTCGCATCATCAGCACCTGAAAACACAGAAATTGTAAGGACTGCAGATAAATGGGCCACACTGATTGTCGTAATTGCGTTTACAGCGTCAATACTTACATATCTATTCACCTTTGAAATAATACGCTCTGTCACAATACTTGTGGTATTCTGCCCATGCGCATTCGTATTGGCCACACCAACTGCAATTGCAGCATCAATAGGAAACTTGACAAAAAGAGGAATATTGGTTAAGGAAGGCTCAGCAATAGAAGAGCTAGCCCAGATTGACGAACTGATATTCGACAAAACAGGAACATTGACAAACGGAACCCCTGAAGTGGTGGAAGTCATCTCAGAGGATAAGGACGAAATGCTGCACCTGCTTGCTTCACTGGAATCCAAATCAGAGCATCCTCTGGCAAAATCCATCATGAAATACTGCAGCAATATCGATTTGGCGGAAGTTGAGGATTTCAGGATGCATATCGGAAACGGAGTCAGTGGTACAGTCAACGGCTCAAGAATAATAGTAGGAAACGAAAAGTTGCTCAAAAGCGAAAGGATTGCTGTTAAAGGCAACGCCAAAAACAGGAAAGGGGAAATCACAATCCACGTTGCAAAGGACGGCACCCTAATCGGAAAAGTGGTTTTAAGAGATACAATACGCAAAAATGCAAAGCCTACAATCTGGACCCTTAAAGGACTGAGGGTAAGGACAACATTGCTTACAGGAGACCTCTATGAAACCGCAAAATACATTGCAGACACCCTCAAGATAAGAAACATAAAGACAAACTGCCTGCCTGAAGACAAGACAGAATACATCAGACATGAGCAGGAGAAAGGAAACAGAATTGCAATGATCGGAGATGGAATAAACGATGCTGCTGCCCTTAAAAAGGCGAATGTCGGAATAGCAATGGGGGCAATCGGAAGTGAAATTTCAATTGAAGCGGCAAACATCGCCCTGATTAACGACAACATCGAAGACATTCCGCATCTGATTGCAATAGCCAAAAAGACAATAAGAACAATCAACATCAACATTGCATTTGCAATGATTCTGAACATATGCGCAATGACATTGGCAATATTGGGTGATTTGGGACCTGTTGAAGGTGCCTTAATCCACAATATCGGATCAGTGATTGTGGTTCTTCATTCATTGGCCCTGCTGAGGTACAGTTATTCGGCAAAAAGCAAAGCCAAAAATAAAAAATTAGGCTTAACTAAAACTTTAAATAAATCCAAGACATAATATTAAATATCCAAAATTAGGTGATTAATTATGGCTGAAAAAGAAATCAAAGTAGTGGGCATGCACTGCCCTTCATGTGTTAATGCTGTAGAATTATGTTTAAAAGACGTTGACGGAATTGAAGATGTCAAAGCAGATTTGGACTCCGGAATTACCACAATCACAATGTCCGGCGACGTAAGCGATGCAGACATTAACGAAGCTGTTGAAGAAGCAGGATTCAAAGTAGAATAGAATCCTACTTATCTTTTATTTTTTTAAAACGCCACCACATTAACGACCATGATTTTGACAATAGCGCCTGAAATCGGGCTTGGATATATATCCCAAACAGAACCATGATTGAAATGGCAAAACGCTAACGGTAATGTCAAAACCAACCGCTAAAACAACAAGAAAACAGAAACACCACCAATCTAAAAACACCAACGTTAATGTAAACAACACCAAAAAAAGAAACGTTAATCCCACATTAACGGCAGCAATTTCAAAACCCGAAACTAAAAAAGGATTATGATATATATCCCCAAACAGAATCACGATTGAAATGGCAAAACGCTAATGTTAATGTCAAAACCAACCGCTGAAACAACCGTCAATCTAAAAACACCAACGTTAATGTAACATTAACTCCAAAGATATCAATTGGTGATAATGTGAAGTTCATTAAAAATTTTTTAATAATACTCATTTTGGCATTGATTGGCCTATTTTTAATCAATGTGGGATCTGCCGCAGACAACATTACCTTGGAGGAACATGATTTTGATGGCTATTTCAAAATGAATGTCCCTAAAGGAGTCACATTTGAAAAGGACGAAAGCAGTCCATCAAAAACAATCAGTATCCTTTTGAACTACAGAAACGACAGCGAAAAAATCAACATCGTCTATGCCCAGTCAGCAGGGGCAAAGGATGATTTGCTGAAATACTATGAGGAATTTGCCAAAAATGACACAAGCATAAGCCTAAATACAACCAACAACACTACCGTTGTCCATTTCAATGGAGACAACATCATAGGAGAGACAAACTACCATGACATGGCAATTGCCGGAGACAACGAGAAATATATCCTCATGCAATGCGACAACGAGACACTGATGAAATCAATGGCACAATCAATTAAATTCCAATAGATTTTGCCCAAATTAAATATCAAATTATATATAATTTGAAAAACAGATTTAAATTCATATAATATTCAATTATTATAATTTTAAAAAGGGATGAAAATGAAAACTGTTGCAATTAATGGTTATGGAACCATCGGTAAAAGAGTGGCTGATGCAGTGGCCGCTCAGGATGACATGAAAGTTATTGGTGTAAGTAAAACTAGACCAAACTACGAAGCAAGAACTGCAGTTGAAGAGAAAGGCTATCCTTTATACATTGGAATTCCGGAAAGGGAACAATTATTCAAAGATGCCGGAATCGAAATAGCAGGTACCGTTGAAGACATGATTCAGGAAGCAGACGTTGTTGTTGACTGTACCCCTGGAAGCATCGGACCTCAAAACCTTGAAATGTATAAAAAAGCAGGCGTTAAAGCAATTTATCAAGGTGGAGAAGACCACGAATTGACAGGTCTTTCATTTAATGCAATCTCCAATTATGATGACTCCTACGGTGCGGACTACACAAGAGTAGTATCCTGCAACACTACAGGTCTTACCCGTACATTATCCACAATCGACCCTATTGCTGACATCAAAAAGGTCAGAGCAGTGATGGTTAGAAGAGGATCAGACCCTTCCGAAATCAAGAAAGGTCCAATCAACGCAATCGTGCCAAATCCTCCAAAAGTACCTTCACACCACGGTCCTGACGTAAAAACTGTAATGAACGGCATAGACGTTACAACCATGGCATTGCTCGTGCCTACAACTCTAATGCACCAGCACAACATCATGGTGGAAATCAACAACGATGTTGAAACCGAAGAGATAATTGCCGCATTGGAAAAACGTTCAAGAGTGATTGTCGTGTCAGCCGAAGAAGGCCTTGGATCCACTGCTGAACTGATGGAATATGCAAAAGAGCTTGGAAGAAACAGAAACGACTTATACGAAATCCCAGTCTGGAGAGAATCCATCAATGTAGTCGGAAATGAACTGTTCTACATGCAGGCCGTTCACCAGGAATCAGACGTAATTCCTGAAAACATTGACGCTATCCGTGCACTTTTAGAAATGGAAAGCGACAACGAAAAATCTATTGCTAAAACAAACAAAGCTATGGGAATATTCTAAATTCCCTCTTTTTTACTATTTTTTTAACTGATTTAAATGAAATCTAAAGTACTTTTTGGACCTGCAGGCAGCCCTATCGACTATAAGGGTCCTGCATACAAGGCTCCGAAATATATCCAAGAGGAAGGACTCCATTCCTACGAATACCAATCACCATATGGAGTGAGGATTGGTGAAGCCGCTGCAAACACCCTCAAAGAGGAGTCCGAAAAGCATGATGTTTTGGTCTCCATGCATGCGCCATATTACATCAACCTATGCGCCAAAGAAGAAGAGAAACTTGAAAAGAGCATCGGCCATCTCATATCCGCCGCACGTGCGGGAGAGTGGATGGGAGCATACCGTCTGGTGTTCCACCCAGGAGCATATCTGAACAGAAAACCTGCAAAGGCAATGGAAATCTCAAAGAATACCATCAACAGGTTATTCGAAGAGCTTGAAGCCGAAGGTATTGAAGATTTTACATTTGCCCCTGAAACCACAGGAAAAAGAACCCAGCTCGGTAATGTGGGAGAAGTTGTTGAGCTCTGCGCTACATTCGACCATTTCGAACCGACAATAGATTTTGCACACGTTCATGCAAGAGGCAGAGGTTTCTTAAATAAAAAAGAGGATTACAACTGCATTTTCTCAACAATTGAAGACAACCTCGACATTGACATCCTTCATTGCCATTTCACAACCATAGAATACGGACATGGAGGTGAGGTAAAGCACCACACACTAGATGAAAGCGACGAATATGGCCCCAACATCAAAGATCTGCTGGCCAACCTGATTGACAACGGATGGAACGCCAACATCATCTGTGAAACACCGCTTAGAGATGTCGATTCATTTAAAATGAAAAAAATATATGATGAAATGATTTAGTAATCCTTTACTGAATCTATTAACTCATCCATATCGTTGAACAGATTGTTAATGTCTTCAGTGTCCTTTTTATTGGAGCTTAAATGGATAACCAGCTCACTTGTCAAATCCTCCATTTTATCGATGAAGGTTTGCAGTGTCTGAAGCTTGTTTTCCATCTCCTTTACTACAAATGGATTGTCAGCCGTATCCATTTCAGCCATCTTTCTTGCAATGCCCACCTGAATGTCAAATAGGTTGTTGGACTTTGTGATTGAAGAGTTAAAGCGCTCGTAAGCCAGGTGATTTGGGTCAAACTGCTTTTCGACCAACTGCTTCGCTTTGCTTTGCTTGTCTTTGTATTCACGTTCAAGCTCGTCAATTTTTGCATCATATTCAGATGGCTTTTTCTCAATTCTTGGCTCCTGCCTGTAAACGGGTTTCCCGCAATCGGCACAGAAATTCTGTCCGGGTTCGATTCGGGAGCCGCAGTAAATGCAAAAATGAGTATGATTATCGTCAATTGTCATATAATTAGTATTTAGTTGCAAGTCTTTAATAAACTTAATTTTTCCTCAATTTCAAAACCACAAGTTCGGAATCGGTTCCCCATCTCATCGGAGTGTCCATTGAACCAACACCAGTTGTGACATGCAAATACTTGCCCAAATCATTCTTGAAAAGACCCATATTGTATTTGAACATCAGATTTGCGAAATTTATTGCAGGGTAGAACTGTCCTCCATGGGTGTGGCCTGAAAGCTGAATGTCAAAGCCTATTGAGGAAAACTCCTCCCAGTAATATGGGACATGATAGTTGAGGATGTTTACAAAACCCTCATTTATAAGGGATTCATCTATTTTGGGAACTGCCCTATCCTCAAAGCTGAAAGTAAGGCCGAAAATGTTTAAGAATTCAAACTCGAAGCTTTCATTATCCAAAACTATAACGCCGGCATTCCGGCAGGCATTTATCACGCTATCGATTCCAGGATAGAAATCGTGATTTCCCGGAGTAAATACAATCGGAATGTTGACTTCACTGAATGCCATGAAATCATCCTCCTCAACGACACTTGAGCCGTCAGCAAGGTCTCCGGAAATGATTGCAAGCTCACAGGAATCCTCAAGTTCCTTCAAGCGGTCAACGACCTGCCTGATAATTTCTTTATGCCTTACGGAGCCGAAGTGAATATCGGACATCTGAACGATATTGATATCTCGAGCCAGATTGTCCAATGTCAATGTCACCTCATTGACTATGAGCTTATGTGCCTTATAATAATTGTAAATGCCCAAAATCGGCACAACAGCCAAAAACATTGCATTAATTGCAACAGGCAGGGAAATGAACATGCTTATGATGTAAACAGCAACAATATCTATCAAAAGCATTAAGGATGCCCACATCCAGACTCCATCAATGGTCGTCAAAACCCTTGTAGGCCATCTTGATTTTCTAGCTTCCAAAAACATCGGAAAGAGACGCAGAAATCCAATGAACAATACCATCAAAATAATATATGCATCGCTGATTCCCCCCAATAATAAAAATGTGTATTTCAATAGGAAATACTCGAATATCATGTAAAAGGGGGTTGAAAATATTACCCTTCTTGTTCTGAAACTCATAAATCATTCTCCAAAAATATACAAATATATTTAATTCAACAACTATTTAAATAATTAAAACAAAAAAGAAAAATGTTAAAAATCGAGCTTAAGGAGGTGATGATTTGAAAAGCGATAATAAAAAGCAGGAACTGAAACCATCCAATCAAAAACAAGTGATTAAGGAAACTGAAAACAAGGAATATGCAGAGCTTGTTGTGGTAAAGCCAGTTGGATACCCATTCGATTTTAATTTAATGGATGAAGATATTGAAATTACCAACAAACAGTTATTTGAAGAGTATGCACGTGAGCAATGGCTAGGATTGGTTGTGCGTGAAAATTCCCATTTATTTGACCAGAAAATCATTCCCGATTACGGTTTTGAAATCGTAACAGCAAAACCTAACAACACAATAATTTCTGAAAATACAAGAATAAAGATCATTACCGATGAACTGGACAAAATAAGCAATGAGTCCAAAGTTAAATCAGACATACGGCTTTCAGACATTGTCGGGCAGAAAAATGCCAAAAACAAGGTCAAGGTCATTACAAAGTATCTAGAGGACCCGGAAAGGTTCGGACCATGGGCTCCCAAAAACGTTCTGTTCTATGGACTTCCGGGTACAGGCAAAACCATGCTTGTCAAAGCGCTTGCAAACGAGCTTGAAGTACCACTGTATCTAATCAAGGCCACATCACTGATCGGTGACCATGTCGGAGACGGCGCATCAAAAATCCATGACCTTTTCAAGAAGGCCAGCGAGAATTCACCCTCAATAATATTCATTGACGAAATCGATGCGGTTGCACTTCACAGATCTTTCCAGTCACTGAGAGGAGACGTTTCCGAAATCGTGAACTCCCTTTTAACCGAAATGGATGGAATCAGCGACAACAAATCAGTGATAACTATCGGAGCTACAAACAATCCGGGTTCACTTGACTATGCAGTCAGAAGCCGTTTTGAAGAGGAAATTGAATTCAAACTACCTGATGACGATGAAAGGCTGACAATCATAGAAAACAACCTGAAGACCATGCCTTTGGAGTATGATTTGGATTTAAACAAACTCGTTAAGCTTACCAAAGGACTGTCAGGAAGAGACATAAAGGAAAAGATTTTAAAGACAGCTCTTCACAATACCATTGCCAACGACGGCGACATCATCAATATGGAAAATATTGACTATGCGCTGAAGTCAACCAAAATCAAAAATAGAGATGTTAAAGGAATGTTTGAATAGAACATCCTTTAATTATTGTCAAAAATATATTCTGCTGCCTGGATAACATTTGCGTTGCCGTCCTTTGCAGCCCTCTTTACATTTTTGGAAATATCGAAAAATATCTTGTTGACAATTGAATTTGTAAGATTATCTATAATTTTTGCACTGCCATCTATATCAGACAACTTGGACTTTGCTTTTTTACTTTCACGTTGTCTTATCTCTTCCATAGATGCTCTTAAATTACCAAGAATTTCATCAACTTCCATTATTTTAAACGATTCTTTAAGTAAATGGAACTCTTCATCGATGATATTTTCCGCTTCGCCAAATTCCTTGATTCTGAGGCGAGTGTTTTCATCGGCAATTTCCCTTAAATCATCAATATTGAATGCTTTGACACCCAATTCACAAACATCATCGGAAATATCCCTTGGATTTGCAATATCAACCATCATCAGACTTTCATAATCCCTATCGATGCCCAAAAGACGTTTTTTAGTGATGATTGCATGGGGAGCACTTGTTGCACTGATTACCAAATCGGCAGTGGCAAGGTATTTCTCCAGATCGCTGAAAAGAATGGCTTCTCCGCCCAAATCCTTAGCTAGTTCAACCGCAACATAATAAGTCCTGTTTGCAACAAGGATTGCATTCAAATCCTTCTCTGCAAGGGCTTTGGCAACCAGTCTGCCCATCTTTCCGGCACCAATCACGAGAACTGATTTGTCATCAAGACTGCCCATATGCTTTTCTGCAAGGTCAATTGCTGCAGAACCGATTGAAACGGCTCCCTTGTTGATGTTGGTCTTGTTTCTGACAACCTGACCTACATGAATCGCCTTGGTAAAAATTGCATCAAGGGATTTGCCGCAGTGGTGATTCTTAACTGCCTTATGCTTGGCATCCTTGACCTGGCCGAGAATCTGGTCTTCACCGACAATCATTGATTCAAGACCTGATGTCATACGCAGCAAATGCATGACCGCAGCCTGACCGTATTCGATAATTATGCTTTGATTTTCATGGGAGAGCAGTTCATCATCTTCGGCAATATAGTCATTGCTAATGTAATATTCCTTCCTGTTGCATGTGGAAATCTCAATATATTCCCCTATTGAATATTTATCATGCAATTTCCAAAACAAATCGTCCATGTCCTTTGCAATGCTTTCCATTGATTGTATATCTGCTATTTTGTGGTCAACTCTTAAATTAAGTATCACTCTAATCCCCTTATCAAATCGTTAATGTAACTTTTTGCCTCATCAATCTGTCCTGTTTCAATATATCCATTGATGTTTTCGTCTTCAAAAATGGAATAGAGATAATCCCGCCTGTCCTTCTGGTCGCTGACTGTCTCCTTTAATATTGAACGTGCATAATCCTGAAGTTCGATTTCAAGAATATCCTCTTCAGTGATTATTGACTGGATTTTTTTCCTCAACTGACGAGCCATAAGCGGACTTTTGCCGCCTGTAAAAATAGATATTTCAACATCACCAATACTGAAGCTTGTAGGAACAATGACATCCCCTTTCTGTGGAAAATCAGCCCGGTTGACCAGCTTGCCTTCGGCAATCTCGCAAACATGATTGCACATTGCCTCATCGCCGCTTGCAATGACAACCAAATCGGACCATTCAACCAATTTGTCAACATCGCCTGTTGAACATAAAACAGCCCCCTTATGTTCCAGTTCATGAGATAAATTATTCCCTGCCAATCTTACGTTAGCGCCATGGTCCAGGAATTTATTGGCCCTTCTTGTGGCAACTTCACCGGTGCCTAAAATAAAAACGTTTAAATCGGAAGTGTTTAAATAAATAGAAGTCCAATCCATTTTAATCAGAATCTTCAAGAGACCTTGCATGCAATATTTTAACAGCAGCTCTCAAATCGTTATTGCATTCGGTTAAAACATTCATCGCTTCCAGCTTTGATATATGGAATGTTTCGGCCAATGCTTCTGCTCTTTCATCAGGATCAGGCTTATTTACACCAACCAATCTTTCAGACAATTCCTTTTTCAAGTCGAGATATTCATCATGACTCATTCCCATGTTCCTTAATGTCATGTCTCTTAAAGGACATGGTTTTGATGGCTTGCAACACCAAACAAGTGACCCGAAACAGGTCCCTGCTCCTTCACCTAATCTAGTTTCCTTTCCAAACTGAACTTTAATATCGATAAACTCCTGCGGAGTTAAATTAACTTGCTGTAATGCATTTAAAACAGGACATGGTTTTACTGGAGGGCAACAAAAAGCCAATCCTCTAATATCCCCGCCTCTGCAAATATGAGATGGCGCATCTTCCCAAGTCATGATAAACCTCCAAAATAATAATCTGATAATTATAAAATAATGATATAATTTATTTAAGCAATGAATATATAATCTTTTTTATACCTACTAAATTTAAACACGATTGCCGACAAAATATTCAATAAGATAAGCTAACAATTCATGATTAAGATGACTAAAGAGACCGTGACAATTGATGGAATAACGCTTACATTATACCGCAAAAATATCAAAAACATGTATCTGCGCATTTTGCCGCCTGACGGAGAGGTTAAAGTATCAGCGCCTCTGTTCATGTCCGACAGGGAAATATCCGATTTTGTCAAATCAAGAAAGGAATGGATTTTGAAAAATCAAAGGAAAATCCATGAAAACGACATTAACGCTCCGCTGAAATACAGGAATGGCGAGACACATTACCTCTGGGGAAAGGAATACACTCTGCAGCTGATTTCCAATGAAAAGATAAAGCATGTTGTGATAGATGAAGAAAAATCAGTCATGTACCTGCCAATTCCTAAAAGAAGCACAATCGAGAAAAGAAAAAAGATACTGAATGAATTTTACAGGGCTCAAATGAAGATGGCCATCCCGCAAGTTTTGGAGAAATGCACAAAAATAGTTGGAAAAGCACCTTCTGAAGTGAAAGTGAGAAGCATGAAGAACTGGGGAAACTGCAATCAAAACAAAAGGATTACCCTTAACTTAAATCTTGCGAAAAAGGATCCAATATGTCTGGAATATGTGATGATACATGAACTGTGCCATCTGATAGAATTCAATCACGGAAAAAAATTTAAAAATTTAATGGACAGATTCTGTCCAAACTGGAAAAAAATAAAAAAAGTATTGAATGAATAAGAAAATTACTTATTCTCTTTTAAGCATATCTTCTTTTTCATCCGGAGTCAATTGCTGGACAATCTCTTCAGGAGTGCCTATGTCCAGGAGTTTTCCTCCTCTCATCAAAGCTGCCCTGTCACAAACATCCAATACAAAGTCCATATCGTGAGAGACTATGATGAAAGTTTGTTCCAATTCTGCACGAGCTTTTAAAATGGAATCTGTTACGACAACACGTGTAATAGGGTCCATTGTACCTGTAGGCTCATCCAATACGATGAGGTTAGGTTCCTTGATTAAAACCTGTGCAAGAGCAACCCTGTGCTTTTCACCAACACTTAACTGGTCAGGATATTTGTCTAGAATTCCTTGAGCATTTACCTCTGAAAAACCGACTGTTGTAAGTGCATGGATAGCTTTAATCTTACCGAATTCAGCAGGCAAGTTTAAACTGATAGCATCAGTCAGGTTTCCAAGAATGGTCCTGTGAGGATATAATGAATATTCCTGATGCAATAAACCGATGTAAGGCATGATACGTCCACGGTTGAGAGGACCTACTTTGGTCATGTCAATCCATTCGTCACCAAGCCTGATTTTAATGTCACCGCTACTTGGTTCTGTCAAACCGATTAACATACGGGTTGTGGTAGTCTTACCGGAACCGCTCAATCCTACAATACCGAAGATTTCCTCTTTATTGATTGTCAGGTTTATTCCATCCACCGCCTTTACGACACCACGTTCAATTGAATAATAATGCTTTTTAACGTCTTCAAGAACAACTTCCGGTTCACCGAATTCTGGAATTTCCGGTTTTTTAGGAATTGGCACTGTTTCCATGAAACTGTCTACAACCTCTTGAGGATTGCCTTCCTGTTTGATTTGACCTTCTTCAAGCCAAATTACATTATCAGCAAGTTCAATCATGACTTCGGGCCAGTGAGATGTGATTAACATGGTGATTCCTTCATCTTTTACGCCTTCTTTTAAGGTATTGTGAAGCTTTACGGCGGTCTGTGGATCCAATGTACCTGTCGGTTCATCAGCCAAAAACATCATAGGAGTCTTTGCCAGTTGTCTTGCAAGCACAACTCTCTGTTTTTCTCCACCACTTAAATCACGAGCAATGTGAGTAATCCTATGGTTCATCTGAACCATTTCCAATAATTCTAAAGCAAAATAAATCTTTTCTTCGTACTCTTTATCATCACCCATTGCCCTCATGACGTTCTCAATTACTGTTTCTTCATCATATAATGCGAAGTTACGTTGAAGCATGATGGAAATTCTTCTTTTAATGCTTGCGAATAATTTTCTTTCACAATTGAAGAAATCGACTTCCTTGGTTTCCAAAGTCGCTCCGCAACTACATTTTTCACCGCCATGAGATGGGGAATCTACAGCCAAACATTCTGGACAAACTGCAACATTAACCAATACGTTTCCCCCATCAGGCTTGTAATCCAATGTACCTCTGAGCATATTGATTAAAACAGATTTACCGCTTCCACTACGTCCTAAAATACCTAAAGTTTCTCCTTCACTAATCTTCAAGTTAATATCTTTAAGAACATCAACGCCATCAAATGTTTTTGTAATATTCTTAAGAGTTATAAAATCCATGAAATCACCTATTGAGATTATTTTTATTTTAAACCATTAATAATGTTTTCTAATAACAATTGTTTTAAAATCTTAAAAATTAGAAATGTTAAAACTTAAATTCCCAGAAATAACTCCACGAGCGATTGAAAAACCACTTACTCCAGTTTTAATCATTTTTTGAGCATTTAATTCACTGTTGACAGAATTATTTCCGATAACTTTCATTTGAACATTATTACAAATATTTTTCAAAAGAGTATAATCTGCATCGAAAACTCCTTTTTTCATAGCATCAACATGCAAATAATCGGCACCTGCCTCTTCAATCAAACAGGCAATTTCCAAAGTGTCCACACCTTCAACGTTTCCACGTATCTTAACTGAAACCTCACAGTCGACATTGTCAACAACTTCAGAAATGAAATCTCCCAGATCAGCCCGTTTCAACATTTCCTGCCCGCAACCAACACTTAAAATTTCCTCTTGGCGGCAATGACAATTAATTTCAACAATATCCAAATCGGCTATATTTCCGATGTCAATTATTGGTTGAGGGGTTGTTGAACGTACATTGGCCGATACCTTTACGCTGCCATGAACCCTTTTAATTGAAGCGATTTCATTTTCGATATGTGAAAAGGTCTCCTCCACTGGAAAAACAAATTCATTTCTTCCCCTTTCAACAATCCTTTTACTGGCTTCAATTGTCGGTGCATCTAAACTGTATCCTCCTAAAGTAGCCACATCAAAACCAAGTGGAATAACCTTATTTAAAAATTCGGCATCGGTTATTCCCGCCATAGGCGCAACTACTTTAAGCATGCTATCACTTAGTATTCCTTTTCGATTACCCAAGTCCACATTTCATTATTATGAGCACGAATTTCTTCAAGACCTATGTCTGCCATGTAAGCTGCATCTTCAGCGTTTTTGCCTCTTCCAATACCTGCTTTGAGTTTGATACCTATTTCCTCATCGATTTCCACCATGATGTCTTCAATTTCCTGTTCGGACAATCCGTTACATGGAGACATGAAGTTATCTCCACCGATGAAGAAGAGCAATGCTCCTTTTTTGATTAATTTAGTCATCAGGTAATGTTGAGCCTTGTTAACCATGAAACTTGTGTCAAATGCAGATTCTATGTCTGTTAAAGTTTCTGTAACACTGTTGATGTCAATGTGAGCTGCCTGAACAAAACTGTCCTCTTCGCTGACCAGACTGTCAATAGCTAAAATTTCTTTTCTCTCACCGGATTGGGCACTGCCTGCTTTCTGAAGAGCAATAGTGGCCAATTTCTGAGCTTCGTGAGGAGTTTCTGCAGCGCCTACACCCATACTTATAGTGATTGGGTATCTGTTTCTTATAGATCTTTGAATTCTTAAATGGTCCTCTTCATCAAGACCGTTTGAGATTGCAAGCAAGTTGTCGAATCTTGTAAAGAAAACCAAACCTTTCTTATTTCCAAAATGATTGTTTAAATCTGCAAATAGATTTGCTTGAAGCATTTGTAAATCAGATTCAGTTCTCGGTCTTGGAGTAACTGTCCAAGGCCCATAGTTGTCAATTTGTATTAAAGTCATTTGTATCATTGAATAACCGCCTATAAAATATTAAGGAATATTTTCAATAATAATTTCAGCCAAATTTTTTTTAGCATCCAAATTATTCATTATTGTATTTGTAACTATTACCTTATTAATTATTTGATTTACCTTAACTTTTTTGTCATCATCTTTTTCATCAATCACAATCGCATCCAAAAAATCATCATATAATGATGCGACACCGACCGCCGAAACATCAATGCCCATCGCTTTCATGAACTTGCTGGCAGGCCCGCTTACGCTATCGTTGCCGATGATAGGTGAAACCGCCACAACATAAGCATTTTTTAAAGCATCCCTCACTCCGTCCAATGACAAAATAGGTAAAATTGAAGTAATCGGATTTGACGGGCCGATTATGACCGCATCAGATTTGTTTATTGCATCGATTATGCCTTCGCAAGGTTTGACCTTGGAAAATTTAACGTCAAGCACTTCAGGTTCTGACTGGTGCTTGATTAAAAAGTCATGGAATTCCAGCTCTCCGATGTCAGTGACTATCTTGATATCTGAGTTTTCATTACTCATCGGGATGATATTGCATGCCAATCCCATGTTTTTTGCCTGGATTTCACAGGCCTTGGCCAAATCATACTTTTCCATGAGCAGGGTCTTTTGAATTTTTGTTGCACGGTCCTTATCACCGATTCTTAACAGTTCACCACAACCGATCTCCTCAAGCCTTTCATGAGTAATGAAAGTGTCATCCTTGATTCCATACCACAATTCATCATTGATTAAATCAGACATTGTGTAGAGAACTGTGTCAATGTCAGCTGAGACATAAACTCCCGCAAAATAATCATTCTCCAAGGTATTTACGACAATAGTCAATTCGCTGGGATCAACAATCTCCTTTATCCCCTGCAATAATTTGGGAGTGCCTGTTCCTCCTGATAAAACAGTAATCATAAAAACCACTTATTTCCTGAACACATCAAATTCCTTCGGCATGAGCAATGGAGAGATGTCCGAATCGACATTTCTCAAATCATCGAAATTGCCAAATCCACGAATGATAACAACCGGAAGGCCCTCATCGGCTTGGCCCATTACAAGAGATGCTGCAGCCGCCAATTCATCTGCAGTTGCGATTTCTGTTGTTTCAAGTTCACGGCCATACAAATCCTTTTCACCGACCCTTCTCCAAAGCGGTGAAATGCCTGAGCATCCTATAGCAGTTCCGATAGCCCCAAATCTGAAAGCCCTTCCCTGAGTGTCAGTGATAATCACGGCTATTTCCTCACCGAATTCACTTTCCAAGGATTTGCGAATTTCTACTGCTGACTTATCTGCATCTTCGGGCATTGGAGTTGCCAAACCTTCACCAACATTGGACTCGTCTATTCCCGCATTGGCACAGACAAAACCGTGCTTGGTTTCAGTGATGATGAAACTTGGGCCGACTTCAACAATCTCATTGGATTGCTGAATGATTGCCTCTACAAGTTTTGGATCTTTTTTTGATTTTTCAGCCAAATCTAAAGCTTCATCAGAAGGCTCCAAATCATCCAATCTGATGAAATTGCCTTCAGCTTTTGAAATTAAAGTTTCTGCAATTAAAATTATATCCCCATGTTCAACAAGACACCCTTGCTTGTCGATTGCATCCTTGAGGATTTTTGAGATGTCATCATTATCGTCAACAATGGGAATATGCTCTAAGCCTATTAATTCAATTGTCATAATATCATCTAAAAATTTAAAAAAATAAAAAAAATTATGGATTATAGACATCTATAGTCCATTCTCCATCAAAAACAGCAGCACATGAGGTTACTGGCTTCTCATAATTGGCAAATGTGCCTTCATCAAAAATAAATTTAGCTGAATCAGTTGCAGTTTGGGCTTCGAACTCAACCAAATCAGGCTCTTGACTTCCATATGTTGAAATAAAAGCAGCTTTACCGAAAGGAACATGTTCAACCAATATTTTCTTGTCATTTACAATTCCAATATAACACTCATACTCATCCTCTTTACTGCTTGATGTGACTGCAGCGGCAATTCTTGGAGTGTTATAATCATCCTTTTCATAATCCATGGTAAGCAATGAATATGCGATAGCATCCCTTATATTCATTCCCACACCAATCTTGTCTGCTATGACATCCGTTTGAGAACCATTGGATACAATGGCCACATCATTCACGATGCATATGCTGTTATATGCAATATACGCATTTTTATAAATGTCTTTTTCAAAACCTTCCTTTGGAACAATCGCAGCACAGCTTTCATATTTTAGGCATTGCCTGTTTGGAAATGACCTGCTTGAAACACGATATGCCACAAAAGGTTTACCGTCATTATTCATCCCAGTTGATAAAATTCTACCTGTATACACTTTCATTCCCCTTTTTTTATAATTCAGGACGCTGAACAGCCTCATCCGGAGAGACACCAGCAGGAGTCTGGATTTCAATTTCTCCAGGCTTAATGGTAACCTGTCCCTGGTCGATTACTTTTCCAAGAACACCAACAGCACTGCCCGCTATCGTGTCGGACCTGTCTACGCCATTTACAGTGACCTTATGTAGATTGGCTACCGGCATAACGTAGTACTGCGCATCACCGCTAACGTCGGTGACGTTTGGTTTTCCGCTTGCATCTTCTGCAACATCAGCATCATCAGTTTGAACATCAGCCGAAAAATTACTTGTAACCACTAAAAAAATCATAATAGTGAAAAGAATATCAATAAAA
>NZ_CAMVPN010000014.1 GCF_947169325.1 uncultured Methanobrevibacter sp.
TTATGAGCTTGTCCGTGTCACGGTTGATGGCCCTGATTCTGCCTGATTTCTGCTCGATGATTGCATCCTTCTTCTCGATTATTTCTGATAAGTCAATGCATCTTATTGAAAGCTCATATTCCCTGGCGTTCTGTGACTCGATGGCACTGTAGAAAATCTCCCTGATTTTTTCATCGCAGCTCTGGAAAACAGGGTCGTTGTCGTATTCCTCCTTTTTAGAGAGGAAATATTCCTTAATCTTTTCAAAGAAAACTGCCTTTGTAGGTGTATCAACCTGCTTGAACTTCAAATAGATGTTGAGGATTGTCTTATAGAAGAGCCCTTCCTTATACTGCTCGTAAAAGCCGAAGTTCTTGGTATGGTCAATGAGTATCTTTGAAATGCTGATGTAGTCCATGAATGATTCGTTAGGTGAATGGGTAATTGAATCGGCCCTAACCCTTTTGTTGCTTAGGTATTCATCATAAAAATAGACCCTTTCAGCCTTAAGAAAAGTTTCGATGAAAAATGCGTTGTCCTCAAATATCAGACCCATAGGAAAGTGGATGTCTGAAATAAGATCGCTTCTGTAGAATTTGCTTGCCGGAGTGACTGCAATCTTGAACACGTCAACAGGGTCCAGATTCCTGTGTGAGAAAACGTTTTCTCCTACGGCATCTTTGAGATATTCCATGTCATAATATGGATTAGGTTCCTTCTCCCTTGTCTCGTCATCGAAGTTCATGATTTTAAATATTGCAAAATCAAGCTGTTTGTCCTCAGCAATATTGTATAAAGTTTCCAATGCGTTGATGTCCAAGACGTCATCGGAATCCATGAAGTATGTGTATTTGCCTGTGATATGATCCATTGCGGCGTTACGTGCACCGGAAACCCCCTTGTTTTCCTGTGAAAACACCTTGATTCTTGAATCCTTTGCGGCATAGTCATTGAAAATGTCCAGTGTGGAATCTGTAGAGCCGTCATTGACACAGATTATTTCAATGTCTTTGAAAGTCTGATTGATTAGGCTGTCAAGGCATTCCGCCAAGTATTTTTCCACATTGTATGCTGGTACAATAACTGAAACCGCCGGCAAGATTAACACCCGATTTGATATAGTTCGAATCCTTTGTTATTAAGGATCTTTTTATAGTAAATGTTTCTTCCGTCAAATATTACTTTCTGATTCATTGTCTCTGCAAAGTAGTCAAAGTCAGGGTTTCTGAACTCCTTCCATTCTGTGATAAGTATTAAAGCGTCACTGCCTTCGATGATTTCATATCTTCCCTTTGCAAATTCTATTGAATCTAGATATTCGTCATCGATTGTGCGGATGAACTCCTCTGTGGCCTGTGGGTCATATGCCTTGATTTTGGCTCCCCTTTTGATGAGCTCTGATATTACCACAAGTGATGTCGCTTCACGAACATCATCGGTTCCCGGCTTGAAAGCAAGTCCCCATACTGCAAAGGTGAGGCCTGTCAGGTCCTCTCCGAACCTGTCAACAACCTTGTTTACAAGAACCATCTTCTGGTTTTTGTTTACAAGCTCCACGTTTGCAAGGATTTTAGGTTCATAACCGTTAGACTGCGCTGTGCTTATCAATGCCTGCACGTCTTTAGGAAAGCAGCTTCCCCCATATCCACATCCGGCATAAATGAAATCATAACCAATTCTCTTATCTGATCCTATTCCTCTACGGACATTCTGAACGTCAGCACCTGTGACTTCACATATATTGGCTATTTCGTTCATGAAGGATATCTTGGTTGCAAGCATTGCGTTTGCAACGTATTTTGTCATTTCTGATGATTTGATGTCCATCAATACGAACCTGTCGTGGTTGAGGACGAACTGTGAGTATAAGTCTTTTAAGGTTTCAAAGACTTCCTTCTCTTCAGCACCGATTACTACACGGTCAGGGTGAAGGCAGTCCTCGATTGCGTGGCCTTCCTTTAAGAATTCCGGATTGGAGGCCATGCTTATTTTTACTTGGGAATTGTTCTCTTTGAGTATGTTATTGATGTGTTCCTTTACCTTTTCTCCGGTACCTACAGGAACTGTGGATTTTATTACGACTAGTGAATCCTTTGTGATGTTGTTTGCTATATCTGAAGCGGCTGAGAAAATGTAGTCAAGGTTTGCGCTTCCGTCTTCGGCCATAGGAGTTCCAACGGCAATGAAGATGATGTTTGTATCGTCAAGGGCCTCTTTGATATCTGTTGTGAATATCAAATCCCCTCTTTCCTGGCTGCTTTTAACAAGTGAGCCCAGGTGAGGTTCGAAGATAGGCAAGATGTTGTTCTTGAGCCCTTCGATTTTTTCTTCCACAATGTCTACACAGTATACCTTGTTTCCCATTTTGGAAAAGCAGGCTCCTGTGACTAGTCCTACATATCCGGTTCCAATAACAGTAATGTTCATAATAATCCCAATAAAATCAATTTAATAATAAAATTATGTTTCTTTTAATTAAAAAGTTTAACTAAAATATCCTTTTGAGTTTGCTTTTGATTGAGGGTTGCTTTTCATCACCCGTCAGTTTTCTGTTTTCATTTTTCAGCTCTTCATTCTCCGCTCTCAGCTCGTCAATTGTCTGATATAGAAAATCGTTTTCCTTAATGATATTCTCATCCAGATTGCCGTCAAGCATCAGAGGTGAGAGATACCTGTAGTATTCAATCCTGTTTTTAAGGGAGAAATTCCTTTCTGCGTAATCCTTATCAATCCTAAGCATCATTTCATGAAGAAGAGGTCTTATTTCAGGGAGGTTTTCTTCAAAATATTCCCGTTTTTTGATGTTTCTCAGATAGGCCATCGCCCTGATGTAGACTGCCCTCAGGATTTCTTCGGATTTCTTGTCGTATTTGTCAACGACGTCGAGATTGTCAAGCATCCTCTTTATAGGTATTGTGTAGTCCGTGAGGTTGTTTGAGGATGATGTCGGATTGAATTCACGGTAATAGTAATATGCCTCATCGGTGTATACTATTGATTCGGCGGCAAATGAGGTTTCATAGAAAAACGGATTGTCCACCCATCCGCCTCCAGGCTCCTCTATGAATCTGATGCCATTGGCCTTTAGGAAGTCAAGCCTGTAAATCCCTGCCCATATTGACGGGTGGGACTTGATGATTGCAGGGAAATCCTCAATAGTAAATGCTTTGCCTTCCTCAATCAGACCGCTTTTTCCAGTGTCTTTTCTTATGGTGCCGTCTTCTGTGACGTGATAGAAACTGGACTTGACCACATCAGCACTGCCTTTAGAAAGGCCGTACAATGACTTCAGCATGTCCTTTGATATATAGTCATCGGTTTCGACGATGGCAATGTATTCTCCTCTGGCAGCATCAATTGCCTGATTCATCTGATAGCCGTAGCTTTTTTTGTCTGAATGCATGAGTGTGATTCTAGAATCTTTAGCGGCGAATTCCTCAAGGATTTCAAGGGTTCCATCGGTTGAGCCTGCGTCAATGCAGATTATTTCAATTTCCTCAAGGCTCTGTGAGGTGACGCTTTCCATGCACTGCCGTATATATTCACCAACATCAAGTGAAGGCATTATAACTGATATTTTCGGATTCATGTTAATTTCCCTTAAGTTTTAAGAATAATGACACTGGCTTTCTTTCCAGGAAGTTCTTATGTGACTTGAGCTTCTTTTTAAGCTGCTTGTTCTGGCGGTTCAGACGGTTCTTTCTGATTGATAAAATGAGATTTTCAAATGAGAGATTGAACTCATCGAAGTCCTTGGAATAGACAACGTATTCGAATCTTTTTTTGTTGTTGTCCTCAATCAGGCTCATGAACTCGTCATACCTTTCATCGGTAAGCATTTTAGTGAAATCCTCCTTCAAATGCTCATAGAAGTAAGGTTTGAACTCATCCTTGATTGTCTTGTACCTGTGGAACACCAGGTAAATCTTATGGTCATAGAGAAGCTTCTTGTGCTTTTCGAAAAGCCCATGGTTTATGAACTTCTGAATGATCATGTTGTTGATTGTAATTGAGCTTACGTAACGCTTGTCTCCGGCACCTGTTGATGATGCGGAGTGCCTGCGTCTTGTGTAGAGATATCTGTCGTAGAAGAATATCCTTTCGGCTGAAAGGAACACATCCCAGTAGAAGATGTTGTCGTGGAAAATCAGTCCTTCGGCAAATCTGGCGCCTGTGGACATGACAAACTCCCTGTTGTACATCTTGCACCATGGGGTTGAAGACATCTTGAAGATCATGTCCTCCAAATCCCTGTATGTGAATATCTTATCTCCTACACGTTCATATACCTCATCCATTGTGTAGTCGGGAGTTTCGAAATACTCTCCTGTGTCTTCGGCATAGTTCATTGCCCTGAAGACAACAAAGTCAAGTTTTTTCTCTTCACATATCTCAAAGCATTCCTTTAGGGCATTCAAATCGACAATGTCGTCGGCGTCCATGAAGTATATGTATTTTCCTTTGGCTTTCGGAAGCGCCACATTCCTTGCTGCCCCTCCTCCACGGTTTTCCTGATGGTAGTACTGGACTCTGGAGTCCCTTTCGGCAATCTTTTCAAGTATCTCCAGTGAATTGTCAACAGAACCGTCATCAACGCAGATGACTTCGATGTCGCTTAGTGTCTGATTGAGGATGCCGTCGATGGCTTCTTCAAGATAATCGCTTGCATTATAAACGGGAATAATAACAGAAACGTCAACCATATCAATAAACTCCATTTATTTAATAATATTCTTCACCTTCTTGGCAAACTTAAAGCCTCCGGATGATTTGATTTCCCTGACCTTGCCGTCAAGCTTTTCCACTTCGGCTTCAAGCTTTTCATTTTCCTTCTCCAGCTCATCAATCTTTTCTGTGAGGTTCTTGTGCCTTTTTTCAAGTTTCTTGATTTTGTCTGTGTGATAATTTTCAATGTAATCGTCATTGTCTTTTGAGCATTTGAGTATATCGTATTTTTCCTTAATTTGTTTAGGCAAATCGTCAGAGTCGATTTTTTCTATGAATTCCTTGGTCTGTGCGAATTTATCTTCATCCTTATTGTTGTATAGGAGATATGCCTGTGCGGCAGTGTTGAAGATGACAAAATTCTCATCGGTAATGTCAAAATACTCATAAGGGCTTTCAAATAGGATTCCGTAAATCTTGAATAAATCCTCATTGGCGTTGTTCTTCTTCCAGTTGAGGTATTTTGTAAGGTGCAGCTTGTATTCCTCTGACATTTTTACAAGTCCGCCGTCTGCCAGTACGTCGCAGGTGTCCCTGAAATGCTGGACGTAGCTTTTCTTCTTGATGTAGGTGTTCATCTTGTTGTTGACACCTCCACCGACTGATGAATTGTATCCGTATAGGTTGACGGGACATGTATATATTGCATCGGTACTTACAAACGCCTTTGCCAAAAATACAGGGTCCTGGCCTCTTAAAAGGTCGGGAAAAATTATTTCATTTGAATTTATGAAATCCCTTTTGAAAATGTTTTTATAAAATGCATACGGAATTCCATAATCCTCAGGTGAAATGCAAGACTCCTCATCAAAATAGGCATAGTCACCACGTTCGTAGTGCTTGTTTTCCTTCAAGGAATAATCTTTCTTTACGAACTGCAGATTGGCAGAGACTATATCGGCGTCGTTTCTTACTGCAACATCATACATCCTTTCAAGTGCATCATCGTCAATGTAGATGTCATCTGCATCGAGAAATGCAATGTAGTCTCCTTTAGCATTTGAAATTCCGGTATTTCTCGCTTTTCCTGAGCCCTGATTTTCCTGTGATATTACCGCCATGAAATCATAGGTTTCTTTAAAGTCATTCAGTAAACTTAATGAATCGTCAGTTGAACCGTCATCAACGCATATCAGTTCAATATCCTTTAATGTCTGATTCTCTATGCTTTTCAATGATTTGGATAAGTATTTCGCCCCATTATATACGGGCATGACAATTGATATCTTAGGCATTTTATCACTTATTTAATTTTCTAAGGGGTTTTGTAACCTTCCAGCTTGTGGAATTTGTAATAAGACTGTTTTCCCTTTCAAGAATGGAAATGTTCTTTTCGATGATTTCGTTTTCCTTTTTCACTTCTTCACTGTCAAGCTCAAGCTCATACTGAACCATCAGCCTTTTGAAGTCCTCGAAATCCTTGCTGTATACGACATCCTTGAAAAAGAGATAATTGATCGGATTTGCATCATATGCAAAGTCTGTGAATCTCCAGTGATAGATCATCTGTGTGAAATCCTCTTTAAGCAGATTGTAGTATTCCTCTTTTCGCTCTTCTGTGACATTGACGTATGCATCATATAGCAGTTCCAGTCTCCAGTCAAATATGATGAACTTGAACTTTCCGATGTGGTCGTAGTCCTTGAATTTAGTGAAAACCTCATTGGAAACGTTTATGAGACTTGCCAGCTCATCGAAATCCTTCTTGTCTTTATTGAATTTCTGATTTAAATTGATGAATGCGAACTTTCTTGCATTGAACACGCATTCCCAGAAGAACAGGTAATCGTTTGAGTTTATGTTATTGAGCTTTTTTATGAAATCGGTTCTTATGAGCTTTGTATATCTTGTCATGTCCATCTGGAATGTCTTTCCTCTCAACTTCAGGAACTGATATGTTTCGCCTATGAAGGTGTCCTCATCGGTAATCTGTATGAAATCAAGTCCTTCGCCTTTAGCCTGCCTGAATGCCTTTTCGAGAGTGTCCTTATTTAAAACATCACCGGGATTTAAGAAATAGATGTACTCGCCTTTCACTTCATCTATGCTGTCATCCTTTTTAATCACTTTAACGGCACTGTCGGTGACATTGACGATGTCATTATCATCAATGCATATAACTTCAATGTCTGCTAAAGTCTGGTTCAGAGCGCTTTTAAGTGACTCTGAGTAGTTGTCTTTACTGACGGCCATTATAACAGATACGCTAACCATAATCATCACACCTATTCTATCTTTTCTTAAATGACCTCAATTTTTGGGTTTTCTTCCAGCTTTCTGAGTTCAAGAGTTCCTCATGGACATTTCTGACCTCTTCATATTCCGCTTTCAGCTGTGAATTCTTTCGTCTGAGCTTATAGTTTTTGTATGCCACATCGAACGTTTCGGTGTCCTTGTACTTGAGGACGTATTCATAGAGCTTCTGCTCTGCAACATCCAGATCTCTGAATATGTATTCCTTGAACTCCTTGTCGCTTTCGATTCTCAAATAGTCTTCACGAAGCTTGTCTAAAAAGAGCTGCTTGAATTCGGGTTTGATATGCCTGTACCAGTAGAAATTGGTATAGAACTTCTTGTGAAGCAGCTCGTCCTTGAAATCATCAAACACATCGTATTTGAAGAACACCTGCCATATCAAATCGCAGATGTCGATGTAGTTGATGAAATGCCTTGCTCCTGAAGTAGTGGATGATGAGGAGTACCATCTTCTCTTGAAGAGGTGCTTTCTTAAAAATGTGATCCTGTCAGCCGCAAAGAGGGTGTCGTAGAAGAAAACGTTATCGTCAAATACAAGTCCTTCCGGGTATATGATGTTGTTTTTCATGACGAATTCCCTGTTGTAGAGCTTTGACCATGGGGTGACGGTAATGTCAAAGACAAAGTCCATGATATCCTTATAATTAAATACCGAGTCTCCGACGTAGTCTGCAAGGGCGTTCATGCTGTAGTTTTCAGCCTCCACAAGCTCGCCGGTATCCATGTAATAGTTGATTGCCTGGAAAATCACAAAGTCGACGTTCTTTTCTTCTGCAAGTTTGTATGAGTCTTCAAGTGCTGTGAGCTCGAGAATGTCGTCTGAGTCCATGAAGAATATGTACTTTCCTGTTGCAAGCCTCATTCCTCTGTTGGTTGCAACTGCATGGCCTCCGTTTTCCTGGTCAATGACTGTCATTCTCTTATCCTTTGCTGCGTATTCGTTAAGGATTTCCAATGAGCGGTCCGGTGAGCCGTCATTGACGCAGATAACTTCAATGTCTGTCAATGTCTGATTCAGTATGCTGTCCAAACACTCGCCTAAAAAGTCCTCCACATTATAAACGGGAATTACAACTGATACCTTAACCATAAAAAACCTCACCTTTAACTGTAATAATTTTTGTCAATACAACTATTTAATGTTATTTTACAATCTTTTTAATTCGATATTTAAGAAAACCGGACAGTTCCTTTTGCTTTTTCAAGCGGATGTTTTCCTGTGTCAATCTGTAATTTTTAATGAGCAGGTCAAACTCCCTTTGGGTTTTTGATTTAATGATGCTGTCGAAAATGAATCTGTTTTCATCATCAAGCAGACCCCTGAAGGACCTGTCTTCAATATTTGCAAAATCCCTTTTCATTTCGCAGTAGAATTCATGTTTGAACTCGTCCATGATTTCCAGGTATCTTGTATGAATCCAGAACACCTTCTTGTTGTATAGGATTTTCCTGAATTTGTCAAGCTTTCCGTATTTGACGAAGAGATTTATGATATTGTTTACAACGTTTATGATGTTTATGTATCTCTCATCGCCCGCTCCGGTTGATGAAGCGGAGTGCCTGCGCCTTGTGTAGTATGCCTTGTCAATGAAACACATCCTTTCGGCGTTGAATAGCACTTCCCAGAAGAACTGGTTGTCATGAAAGATTGACCCTTCAAGAAACTTGGCTCCTGACATTTGGACAAAGTCGTGGTTGTAGAACTTGCACCATGGTGTTACGCTGATGTTGAATATCAGCTCGCCCAAATCATCTCCGCTGAATACATTATCTCCTGCAAAGTCCCTGATCTTATCCATATTGTAGTATGCGGTTTCAAAATACTCACCAGTATCTTCGGCATAGTTGATTGCCTTGAATATTGCAAAGTCAAGGTTTTTTTCTTCAGATATTTCATATAGCTCCTTTAAGGCGTTCAGGTCAACCCTGTCGTCGGCGTCCATGAAATAGAGGTATTCGCCGGTCGTGTGCTTAAGGGCGTTGTTTCTTGCAGCCCCTCCTCCCTGATTGGTCTGGCTTAAGACCTTCACACGGGTGTCTTTTTGTGCAATTTCATTCAATATTTCCAGTGAATTGTCCTCTGAGCCGTCATCGACACATATCACTTCCAAATCGTCCAGCGTCTGGTTGAGTATGCATTCCAGAGACTCTCTTAAATAATCGCTTGCATTATAAACGGGAATAACTACGGATACCTTAGGCATTTAATCACCTTAACCTTGAAATGATCAGCTTATGAATTGGCTCGTCGAGAAGTTCTGAGAGATGTCTGTTTTCAACTTCCAGATTGTAATTTTCAATGAAGAGGTCAAACTCCTCTCTTGTATCGGCTTCAATTGCGCTTTTGAAGATGTTTTTCTGCCAGTCAATTAATTTTTCATTAACGTATTTTAAAATCTCCTCATCTTCAGCTATCTTCTCGTAGTTTCTCTTCATTTCGCTGAAGTAAAGTTCCTTATACTCTTCCTGAATGTGCTTGTACCAGTAGTGAACGACTCCGACCTTTTTGGTGAACATCTCATCGACATATGTCCAGAAGACTCCGTGCCTTTTGAATATGTCCCATATCATGTCTGATATCTTGATGAAATTGATGTATCTCTTATCTCCCGCACCTGTTGATGAAGCTGAGTGCCTTCTTCTTGTATATAGAGTTTCGTTTAAAAAGTAAATCCTTTCAGCGTAAAAGAGGCTGTCGTAAAAGAATATGTTGTCATGAAAAATCAGCCCTTCGGCGAATTTCGCTTTTGAGTCCACTACAAATTTTCTATTGTAGAATTTGCACCATGGAGTGACTGATATTTTAAAGATTAAATCACCTATATCGGAGTATTTGAATATCTTATCGCCTACAAATGCTGATAGTTCATCCATTGTGTAATCGTCAGTAGTGAAGTATTCGCCCGTATCTTCTGCATAGTCTATGGCCTTGAAAATGATAAAGTCAAGTTGCTTTTGCTCTGCTATCTCATAGCATCTTTTAAGGCCGTTTGTGTCAAGCTTGTCATCGGCATCCATGAAGTATATGTATTTTCCTGTAGCCTTTGGGATTGCAACATTTCTTGCTGCTCCCCCTCCCCTGTTTTCCTGATGGTAATACCTGAGACGGGAATCCTTTTCGGCAATGCCCTTTAGTATATCCAGTGAAGCGTCAACGGAGCCGTCGTCAACGCAAATCAGCTCTATGTCAGCAAGTGTCTGGTTGAGGATGCATTCTATTGATTCGGCCAGGTAATCCTCTGCATTGTAGACTGGCATGATGACAGAAACTTCAACCATATTATCACTTTCTGATGCCCCTGAGAGGCTTTGTAATCTTCCAGCTTTTGGAGGATTCGAACTCCTCGATTTTCCTTTTAAGCTCATCGTTTTCGCATCTGAGCTCATAGTTTTCAACCGTCAAATCAAATTCCTTCACATTTTCTGCATTCAGGGCACTTTCGAATATGAAAAGGTTCTTTTCTGAGATATTGTTTGAAAAATCATGGAACAAATCCTTATTGGAAGCTATTTTTTCATAGTCTTTCCTCATTGCGTCGAGAAAGTCCTGCTTGTAATCTTCCCGGATGTTTTTGTACCAGTAATGGACTGTGCTTACCTTTTTGGTGTAGAGGGTCTCCTTGAACTCTTCGAAAACCTCATATTTCCTGAATATGTCCCATATCAGATTGGATATTTCTATGTAGTTTAAAAACCTCAAATCCCCTGCCCTTGTCGATGAGGTAGGATACCAGCGCCTCTTGAAGAGATGCTTTTTTAAAAACGTAATTCTATCTGCTGCAAATAGCACGTCAAAGAAAAAGACATTGTCGTCAAACACAAGGCCTTCGGGAAATCTTATCTGGTTTTTTTCAATGAACTCTCGGTTATAAAGCTTTGACCATGGTGTGACGCTAATTGAGAAAACGAAATCCTTAACGTCCCTGTAGCTGAACACCGAATCTCCCACATGTTCCGCCAGGCGGTTCATGCTGTAGTTTTCCTCTTCAATGTATTCATCCTTGTCCATATAGTAGTTGATTGCCTGAAATATCACAAAGTCAACACTTTTTTCTTCAGCGAGATTGTAGGTTTCCTCAAGTGCTCTCAAATCAAGAATGTCATCTGAATCCATCAAAAACAGGTACTTTCCTGAGGCCACGTCCATGCCTCTGTTGGTTGCAACTGCATGTCCGCCGTTTTCCTGGTCTATGACAGTTATTCTTTTGTCATTTTGAGCATACTCGTTTAAAATATCAAGTGAGCTGTCCTTTGACCCGTCGTTAACACAGATTATCTCAATGTCATCCAAGGTCTGATTTACAATGCTGTCGAGACATTCTCCTAAAAACTCCTCAACATTATAGACCGGAACCACTACAGATACCTTAACCATGCTTGAAAACCTCTAAAAAAAATAAATAGGACTTTGACGAGGCTTTAGAAACCGTCATCAATAGTCAATGTGGAAACATCTTTGGTTTCCTTGTTGAATAATGTTCCATTGTAATTGCAATGTACTGTGTAATTTCCGTTATCCAATGCAACCAGCTCAACAGCCGCCTTTCCGTTGTCATCGGTAGTTGCCTGATATTTGGTTGCCCAACCGGAATCGTCTAAAATCTTTATGTCGATTACTTCACCCGGATAAACGTTTCTGTAATCGTCGGTGAGAACCATCTCAACGAAATCCCCGTTTTTTAGTGTGGAATTGCTCACCACATTGATTTTTGTATTGTGGGAATTTGCGGAAATGAACGCAAATGAAGCAACAGCAACTATGACAATTGCAATTACGGCTATTAAAATCATTCTGCTTTTATCCATAAAAACACCTAATCGTTATTGTGAACCAATAAAACGTCAATTTCGGAAGTCTTCAAGACCTTTTCTGCAACGCTTCCGATGATGAACTTGTGAATTCCGCTTTTACCTGATGCGGATATTACAATGAGCTCAACGCCTTCCTCTTCAGCAACTTGATTGATTGTTTCAGCCGGAAAACCTGTCTTCACCATTGTTTTGACATTCAATGAATCATCGAATTTTGCAGCCATGCTATTGACGGCTGCCTTAGCTTCCTTCAATAACCTTTCATTGACTTTTTTAACTTTTGATCTTGACTGGAAAGCGCTGGAAGTCAATTTGCCTGCAACGGATAAGACTATGATTTCACCATCGTCTGCAATAAGTTTGGTGACTCTGTCAACTTCCTGTTCAGCATATCCAGATCCATCGGTAGGTAATAAAATTTTCTTATACATTATATTTTGCACCTTAATTATAATTACTAATATATATGGAAATTAGTAGTTAATAAGTTTTTAAAAAAAAGGATGGGTATTTTTACAATGGAGAAGAATATTTGATTTTATCTGTTTTTAATTTTTCGCAGAGGTGATGTGACTTTCCAGCTTGTGGAGCTTTGCATTTCCTGATTTATTTTTCTGAGATTTTCCACTTCCCTTTTGAGTTGTTCATTCTCCTTTATTATCAGGTTATAGTTTTCACTCAGGCTGTTGTCGTTGATAGGCATCCATTCCAAATGAATTGCTATGACATCACCGTCTTTGACCGGCATCTCATGATAAATAGGCTTGTCGTGCCATGAAAGGGTGTTATCATTAATTATTTGATTTCCATTGACTTCAAAATCAGTATAGTCGATATATACCGGATACCTGTTTTTGTTCCTGTCAAGTGCATTTATTCCTCTTAATTTGATGGATAAATCACCATCGCCGATGCATCTGACTTTAACGTCAAGATATCCTGCCATGCTTTCGATTATGCAGCCCCCTCCATTTTCATTCTGGAGCCATTGTGGGAAATCGACTTTTGCTGTGGCATCTGAGTTTTCAATGATTTCAATGGAATTGCCTTTTGATGAGGTGTTTTTGATGTCTATTCTGGAGGTTATGAATTTTGAAAGCAGCAGCGGAAATTCAGGATTCATTTTTGTTTTGTCCTCATAATCAGCATCTGAAAATCCATCAAACCAGTCTGAAATCAGTTCATCATCGTCATGCTTACTGTGATTGATTGCATCAATGACCTTTACGATGGCAAAGGCAGGAAAAGTGTTCTGCAATGGGAAATAGTCCCTGTGGTCAACTGAGTAATTGATTCTGTCATATACCAGTGGAGGAACGTATTTTTCAAATTCATGCCTGAATGAGGAGGATTTGAATATATCCTTAATATAATTGTTAATGTCATGCCAATTGACCTTTTCATTGTTTTCAATGAGTTCTTCGCCCTTGTCGGCATCCACTTTTGATAGAAACTCATATTCCTTAGCTTCAAAGGGATGAATCTCATTAATCAATTTGGCATGTTCTATTGTCTCTGGATTGAATTCACGACCACCTTCAACATCGAATTCCATCAGTTCAGGACAATACCTCACAAATATCAGTGTCATCAGAAGGGAATCGTCACTGCATTCGGGAGTGCTTATTTTAAGTTTGAACAGGTCCGGATCGATTAGAGGACACAATGCCAGGCTGTTTGCCATGTAGTTTTCAACAATGAGTTTTCCGAAGTGGTTTCTCAGTCTTGTCTCCTTATAGTAATCCCACTGGAAGGTTTCATCCCTAATGGATGGCTTCAGTTGCCTTACTGCATCATGGCTTTCTTCAATTGCCCTTACGCTTGCATCAACCAAAGCGGGACTCAGCCTTTTTGTTTTGTTGATGACATTGGTGATTTGTGATTTGGAATCTCCCAAAGGCCATCCCCTTATTGTCTCACCGCCCATTCCAGTTATCATGTAAACGGGCTCCTGACTGCGGGACATCTTGAAATTGAGCTGATTGGAGAATCCCAGCTTCACGTAGCATGACAAATCAAGGATTGTCTGGATATCTGCAAAATTGTAATACTCCACGTCCAGCCCGCTGTTTAATGTGAAACCGTATTCATCGGATATGCTTGAAGCTATCCTGAAATCCTCATTGTGGTTGTGCTGGTTGTTATCAATGGAATAGACATTGATTGAGTTTATGTCAATGTTTGCATTCAACACCAGAGCCATGATCATTCTTGTGTCGAATCCTCCGCTCAAATCAAGGGACATGTTATTTGTTTTTTGCTTTATTGCCCTGATGATTTCAACCCATTTGTAAAACCACTTGTCCAACAGTTTCAATCCCTCTTCGCTGTTTAGAGGAACAGAAAAGTCATCATAAACAGTCTTTTCATAGGAAATCTCTTTGGATTTAATGTCAATGTGGAGCTTGAAGTTCCTTGGAATGCATGTAATCTCATTTACAAGGGTCTTTTCATGAATCAGTGATGATAATGTTTTTGGAATCAGTGAAATGGATGCATAATCTTCATTCAATGTCATTGGGTGGTTGGTTTTCAGATAGTCGACCAGTTTAATGAATGAATTGGAAATTGCAAAGTAATCATCTTTTTCATATAGGTATATTCCGTAAGAACCGATGAAGTCCTGAGATATTATTATTTCATTATTGTTTCTTTTAACTAAAACGTAGGCTCCGATATCGTCCATACATTCATATTCGCTGATGTCTGAATCCTGAACGACAGCATTGTCTTTTATGGAAAATCCGTATAGCCTATCTTTAACATCATGAAGGCTTTCGCAATCAATAACGAAAAATTCCCTGTCAATAATATCTTCCTTTAACATGCTTTAACCTTAAAATAGTGGTGTCATCAATTCTCCAGTTCGTGGAAATATTCCATAACCTCCCTCCATGGAGTTGACTAACTACGTATTATATATTGAAATTATATAATATAAGTTATTTATGAATATAATTTATACACTAAATAGTATATTTTAAGCATTTAATATTTAAAGATATTTGTCAAAATTAGAAAAAATAGGCCATATTGCACCATAATGTCTCAAATGAAATTGAATGAGTAAATATCATTAAAAAAAACACTAAAAGAAGAGAAAACAAAAAAGTAAAAAAATAATGAAATTTTCCATAGAATAATGGAAAACCTATTTACATTTCAAAATTGTCATTGACCTGCTTGAATCTGTCGATGCACATCTCAAACACTTCACCGGCATTCTTCGAGTATCTGAAAGTGTCGATGAATGAATGCCTGATGACGTTTCTTGGAAGGGTCTGATATTCCCGGAACGCCTTTCTCAGGTAATGGTCGGGATTTTTCGGAACGCTTACCTCGATGTCTCCGAACTTGACCCATTGAAGAGGCATCATCTCGTCAGTGTCAAGAATGATGAGTTTTGAGTAGTTGTATTTACCGTAGCTTCCCTCGACACCCGGAATGATGTAATCGGTAGGCTCCATGCTCAAATTCAGCTCGTCGTATAATTTCTCAACGGCCAGATCGAGGTCCATTTCGTTTTTGATGTTTCTGAAGTAGTTGAGCTTGGCGTTGTAATGGTCATCCACGATTGTGTCCTTGTCGTAGTCCTTGATGTAGTCAAATGGGAATATGTCAAGCCTTGCAAGAACCGGCCTTTTTCTTATGTCGATTGGTGATCTGACTGACAGCTGGATGAATGAGTTGATTGTTTCTCCGTCGATTTGGCGATGGCGGTAGTGAAGGCGGAGAATGTCATCTAGGCCTGAATCTTCGATTTCCTGGCCGAGAACCTTGTAGAGCTTCATGTAGTGCTTTCTCATGAGGATGATGTCGATGTCGTCATCCCAGGGAACAAAGTTCTGATGTCTCACGGCGCCCAAAAGGCTTCCTGCAGTAATCCACCATTCCAGTTCGTATTTTTTGCAGATGTTGTCGACGAAAAGCAGAAGCTCCTTGCTTAATGTCTGGATGTCCTTGAGAAGACCAATCGGCTCGTTTATCTCATAGTCCACAAATAGTGTGGTGAAAAGATATGTGGAGGATTTGATGTATTCCTCGTTCTTTTCCTTGTAGTCGTAGAAATCCTTTTTGAGTTTTTCCACTTCAGCCTCCAGTTTAGGATTTTTGGAGGAGTCCTTGTTCTTCTCATAAAAGTCCTTATAAAATTTGTAGCTGTTGCTTCTTTTCAAAATCAGCTCTTCGAAAGATTTCTTTATTCCCATTATTAAATCACCATCAAACATTTAAGTTTATACAATAAATGATATATTAAACGCCATATTTAAATATATCTAACCGATAAGGCCTTAAGAAGGGGCTTTTGGCATTGATTTTGTGAATTTGAATATCTGTGATATTTCACCTTGCTTCCATCTGACGAAAAGGCAATGATGGAGACATGAAAAATTATATAATGGATTATTAATTTAAATATAATAAAGCAATATAAGGAAACGGAACCATGGAAAATGAAAAAAAATATAAAATCGGATTTACCTGCGGCGTTTTTGACCTCTTTCACGTCGGCCATTTGAACCTGCTTGAAAACTGCAAAAAGCAATGCGAAACACTGATTGTAGGACTGTGCACTGATGAATATGTTGAAAAGGTAAAGCATAAGGATCCTGTCTTCAGCCAGGAGGAAAGGTTCAGAATCCTAAGCGCACTTAAAATGGTTGACAGGGTGGAATACGTAAGCATTGAGGAAGTCACAGACAAGGAACTTGCCCAAAGGATATTCGGTTTTGACGTTCTATTCTCAGGTGACGACTGGAAGGACACAGACAGATACCTTAAAACCGAAAAGGAATTCGCAAAAATCGGAGTTTCCATCGAATATCTTCCATACACCAAGGGAATAAGCACCACATCCATCAAGGAATCCCTCAAGCAATATTAATAAATTATTTATATATTGCTTTTCTTATTTTTAACTATGATAACAAAGTGCAATTTGCAAAACATCAACCAGATTTACGATTACATCGCAGACGATTACCAGAACTGCCTTTACACCTATATTGACCTTGTGGAATACGGGCTTGAAAACGAAAACTTCAACGTCTGGATTCAGTACAATGAAAGCGATGAGATATGCTGCGTAATCTCCGAGTACTACGGAGGATTTCAGATTTACAGCAGGGACTATGACCTGATTGCAGATGAGCTTTCAGAGTTTCTTCATGAAATGGACTGCGAGGGCGTCTCCGGATGCAAGGACAGCATCGACCAGATAAGGGATGACTTTCCGGGCTACCGCCAGACTACAGGAATCATCGGAAAGCTTGAGGAGTTGACATATCCACCAAATCCCGATGCATATTCAGCATCCATAGATGAGATGGAGGAGATTGCAAAAATAGTTTCCCTGAATGAAAACCTAAGCAAGCACCACACCTACGAGTCACTGCTCAAACAGTTCCGTGAAAGAAAGGAGGATAACTTCGGGAGAAATTTCCTTCTTCGTGACGCAGAAAACGGCAAGATCATATGCCATGCCGCCACATATGCAGAAATTGACAATCTTGGCGTAATCGGCGGTGTTCTTACAACAGACGATTATCGTGGAAAAGGATATTCAAAAGGAACCCTTTCAGCCATATGCAGCCAGCTTCAATCTGAAGGAAAGGATGTCTTTTCAAAATTCATCATTCCTCCGGCCGTCAGAATGCATTACGGCGTCGGCTTTAAGAAGGTCGGCGACTGGATTACCCTTAAGAAATGAATGTTTTTTCAAACCTTATTTTTTTTCCACCACATTACCATCCCACATTTTCAATTAGAAATTGATTTTTTGAATTGTATGATATATATCCAACAATTCAATGAAGTCTGATTTTCAAAAACCTTTCCCTTAATGTTAATTATGATTCATTAAATTGAAATTAGAATCATAAGTGGTGATTTGATTGAAGGTGAAATCAATTATATTGACGTCTGGTTTCGGTTGAAATTTCATTATAAAAAAAGAAATTATAAAAGAGCCTCTACGGCCTCTTTTACATCATTCAAGTCTTCGGTAGGTTCGAATCTTCGAACCACATTGCCCTGGCGGTCCACAAGAAACTTGGTGAAGTTCCATTTGATGTCGTTGCTGTCCTTGTAGTGCCTGTCTTTTGCCTTAAGCATCAGCTTCAGGGCGGTTGCTCCCTTTCCTTTCAGGTCTGTGAAGGGCTGCTCCTGCTTAAGATATTCGTATAGCGGTGATGCGTTCTCGCCGTTGACGTCTATCTTTTCGAATATTGCATATGGCACGAGCCATTTTGAGCGGCAGACTTCGGTGATCTCTTCGGTTGTTCCCGGAGCCTGGCTGCCGAACTGGTTGCATGGAAAGTCCAGGATTTCAAAGCCCTCTTCGTTGAATTGGGCATATATTTCGTTGAGCTCTGTGTACTGCGGTGTGAATCCGCATTTGGTTGCTGAGTTGACTATAAGAAGCACCTTGCCTTCGTATTCACTTAGGCTTACAGGGTTTCCTTCGCCGTCTTTCACTTCAAAATCATATACTGACATTTTTTCGCCTCCATGATTGGATTGTACAATAATCTTAATTATCATTAAACAGATATATAATGTTATGTCAAGACAATCAAAAATCGTTAAAACAAGCATAATCGGAATTGTAGTGAACCTGATTCTGGTTGCATTCAAGGCAACAATCGGAATACTGGTCAACTCCATTGCAATCACACTGGATGCGGTCAACAACCTCACCGATGCCCTATCATCAATCATAACAATCATCGGAACAAAGCTTGCCGGAAAGGCGCCTGACGAAAAGCATCCATATGGATACGGAAGAATAGAATACTTCGCATCAGTCATCATTGCCGCAATCGTGCTCTGGGCGGGAATCACAGCCCTTATGGAGTCATGGCCCAAGATTTTCAATCCCGACGTCACAAGCTACACCACCGTCTCACTTATAATCGTTGCTGTGGCGGTCATTGTCAAGTTCGCCCTCGGTCGCTACGTGAAAGGCGTCGGAGAGAAAATAAACTCACAGGCCCTTGTGGCCTCCGGAAGCGACGCATACTTTGATGCAATACTGTCATTTTCAACACTGGTTGCGGCGATTGTCTCCATATTCTGGCACATCTCCCTTGAGGGGATTTTGGGAGTCATCATCTCCATAGTAATCATTAAGGCAAGTATCGACATGATACGTGAAACCGTCGACAGCATGCTCGGCGAAAGGGTGGATGCGGAACTTGCACGCAAGCTTAAGGAAACAATCATGGAGTTTCCGCAAGTCTACGGCGTGTATGACCTTTTCATTCACAACTACGGACCTGAGGACATCCAGGGCTCAGTCCACATCAAGGTCGACGATTCCCTTACTGCAGTCGACATACAGAAGCTCACAAGACTCATCTCAACAAGGATATATGAGGAATATTCAATCATAATGACTGCAATCGGAGTATATGCAAATTATGACACCCACAAGGACATCCAGGACGATCTGGCCGAGATTACCTCAAAGTATCCTGGAATCCTTGAGACACACGGATTTATCGTGTATGAGGAGGAAAAGCTCATCACCTTCGACATGATTGTTGACTTCAAGTTCAACCGTGAGGAAATAAAGGGAAAGGTGCTTGATGAAATCAAAAAAAGGCATCCCGAATACAACTATATCATAATTGACGATTTCGATACAAGTGATATAAATAAGAGTTAGGACAAATATTAAAGCAGGTGAAAAACCATGGATAGGAAAAATATAATTTTAATAGCAATCGTTGTACTGGTCATTGCTCTTATTGCCGTTGCGGCATACATCTACACTTCAGACAGTTCCCCAGTGGACATCACCAAAAACGTAACCAACCAAAACAAGACTGTCATTGACGTTGACAAGGCTGAAAACACCACTGTTGTCGGCGACAACTCCACAAGAGTAAATGAGACAAACAACACAAACCAGACACACAAGGTATACAACCCTCAAAGTGACTCATATGTTGAAGTCATCGGTGAAAAGTTCGATGAGGACGTAGAGAGATGGTACACATATGACACTGACGGCGTTAGATACTACAATACAAGAATTAATTAACTTTAATTCTTGCCTTTTCTTTTTTTTTAGTCCAGAAACACTTCATTGATCAGATTATCCCTGTAAGTGGTGTCGTCCTTCAGGTCTTCTATTTCATGAATTACATTAAGTTTCAAGTCTTCAAGCTTTATGCGGGTTTCAAGGTCATTGAAGTCCACATCAAAGAAAAACAGGCACTTGACCTCCATGTCCTGATTGTATATCACCCAGCTTGGCCCGTTGATGTCAAGAAACCTCACAGACCATCTGCTCATGATATCGGAGATCTTGGAGGTGGTGTCATCCACGTCAAAATCCGGGCCAATTACAATTTCCCTCATTGGTAGAATACCTCAGGGTCGCTTTGCGGAAGCGTGATTTCAACTTCCTCAGGGTTATAGATGGCGAACATCACTATCTCGCTTTTTTTAATTGACATTGCCTGTGCGACGTTGTCGTTTTCGAATGAAACCATTGCAACGTTCACCCATTCGTCGTCCTCGCCCAGATACCTGCATGGCTCGAAGAGCTGGTATCTGGTGATTATTGTAAGCAATGTCTCATCCATATTGACCTTCTCGCCTGAATGCTGCATGGCGAGTTCCGCTACCTTATCCCTGATGTTCATTATTATCCTCCCAGTGTGCGTTGTACTCCTTTAAGGTTTCCACGTTTTCCATTGAAATTGCAAATCCGTCACATACGACAAATCCGATTGCCTGAACCATTCCCCTGCTGTTTAAAAGGGTGCAGTTTTCCAAAGCCAGGTTCTTATAGTCGGGCTTGTCGAGAATCTGCCTTCTGAAGATGTCCTTGATGTCTGCCAAAAGCTCATCGTCGATGAATGACTCAAGTATGTCCTTGATGTCAGCTGAAAAAGTGTTTCCAATAGTCTTTAACATTTCGATTTCCTCATCAGGAAGATCTATTGTCCTTTGTATATTTAAGAATGAGGAATAGTCCTGATATCCGAAAAGGGTGAATCTGCCTTCAACTGTATGTGCCGCATATTCATCGATTAACTGGTTTATCGGAGTGTATGACAGGATGAACACTGCAATCGAGTCGATGAGGGATGTCTTTGTGCAGTCCAAAAGATGGCATAACGCCTGGGCTACGATTTCCTTTAGGAGGAAATGTGAAAGCTCATGGAAAAGTGTTGTTATCATGAGAGCCGGAAGCTGCCTGTCGTCGACATAGATCTTGTTGAACTCGAAGTATCCGAGCTCCCCTCCGTATGACTTGTAGTCCACATTGACGAATGACTTTGCAAAAAGAAGCACCTTGTCCTCAATCGAAAGCGAATTGAGGTTGATGTCGTTTTTCCTGACCGCTTCGTCAAGTGTCCTCAGCACGGACTGCTTGATGTTTCTGATTATCCTTCTGTAGTCCGTTATTGTAAGCTTGAATCGGTTTACACGTTCAAGATTTTCCTCGGTGAGTATCTCCTCAAAGGAATTGAAATTGTTTGTCCCTTCCACATTGAACTCAGGGCTGATTTCAAGGTCACGGACACTGACATCCTTGATGTCCTTGAGCTTCACCATGCAGTTGAAGCAGACCAGTTCGCCATCTGCAAACTCCTCTCCGCATTTCGGGCAGAACTTGGTTTTTTCCACAACTTCAAAATCACAGGAATCAAAATCAATGTCACATACCATATCACCCATACGTTCCATACGCATGGACTTGAATGCAACCGGAGGATAGAGGATATCGGCTATCGCATTTCTCTTTCCTACGTCATCATGAGTGTATCTTGACAGTTCATTCAATGGCATTTAAAGCACCTAAAGCATCAGTGCGGTAATAAATGAAAGTATCCAGACGACCACTCCAAGGCCTATCACGATTCCCCCTCGGGACTTCGCCTTTGAGGAATCCTTTCTTGTATAAATGTATATTCCGATTATGATTCCAATCAGAGGTATGAGGATTGAAAATATTATTCCGACGGCAAATGCAAGGGTGTGGTCGTTTTCAACTACAGGCGGATTGTACTGGTAATTGTTTGTACCTGAAACGTTCTGGAAGTTTTCAAGGCTTTTTCCACAGTTTTTGCAGAACTTGGCATCATCAACCAGCTCCTCACCGCAGTACGGGCAGAACTTTGACATTCACTCGCCTCCGAATAGCATGTCCATGAGCTCATCCTCATTCTTGTAGAAGTTAAGCTTCATGAGGGTCATTATGTTTTCGGGAGCCCCTACAAGCTGCGCCATTGCACTCCATGGGATGAACACGGTTTCGGCGCCTTCCTCATAGCACACCTTAAGCGCAAGGGGGAGATTGAGGACATTTTCCTTTGAAAGTACCACTGTGTTGTCGTCAAGGCTTCTGGCTTTCATGAGTGATTGCATTGCAACCATTTCCTGAAGGGAGTAGTCGTCGACTTCAGCAGAGCCGTTGAGGTTTTCAACTAATGTCTCATCACCGTTGAAAGTCAGCTTATATACATGCTCGCCTTCAACGAAGTAGACCTCACCGATGTCAATAACGTTTTCAAGAAGGCTTTTGTGCTCGACCTCATGGTAGTCTTCGGGAATGGGTGAGGGCATCTTCACATAGGAAGGCATCCCTTCGCCGGCTATGATTTTAAGAAGCCTGATGATTTCTTCATTCTGCTCCTGTATGTTCTTGTTGATTTTGATTAGTTCGGATAATTCAGACATGGTTAATAGTTTAGGTCTCTTAGCTATTAAAAATTGTCATAGTTCGAAAATGTAGTATATTGAATCGGAAAGCCTTTCGTCGTCTGCATACTTCTCAAAGCCCAGCGAGTAGTTCAAAAGCATCTGCCTTGAAATGAGGACATCGTCTGATGACGGGTTGAGGATGATTCCGTCCATGTCCTCAAAGAGAACGTAGTTTACAAGCATCGAGAGATTGATCACCTGGGCGTATCTGTGCTTTCTTGTCTCGACTTTTCCCATCTTTTCCTTTGATGAGAATATTGCAGCATACTTTCCGCCGATTTCATCCACATGCATTGATGCCACAGGCCCTGTAATGCGCATGTCAAGAATTCCATCTGTAAAAAAAGAGGATAAATCGTTTTGTGATGTCATCATGACCATGATGGTTGAATCTGACATCGCCTCAAAGAGCACCTCATAGTCTCGGGAGCCTTTCCAGATTTCAACAGCCCTTTCAAGACCTTGATTATCGTCGTCTGAGAGCAACTTGAGCGTTTCGGGCGCGTATGGATCAGGTGATACGTATGTGGTTTTTGGAATGTCTGTGATTGCAAGGATGAACTCCTTGGTTAAAATGTAGTTTTCGGATGCCGGATTGAGGATGTATCCTTCAATGTCTGAAGTGTTGAGTATGTTTCGGTAAAGCTCGAATGAGTTGGAAAAGACCTTGATATCATCGTCCCCATAGAACTTTGCAACCTCATCCATATCCGTGAAAATGGGAGTAAGGCTGGCTTCGCCGTCTCCATATATATCAAAAACAAGTTTTCCGTCAACTTTTCGTGACGGAATGAACAGATTGGAATAGCGAAGCTCGTTAATAAGCCTTATAAGTATGTCTTTGCTTTCGCAAAGGCAGTAATCTCCGACTGCATTTCTTAAATGTTCATGTGTTTTCATAATAGAAATGCGTAATCCAAACAGTTTCTGAAACTGTGGTCCTCTACGATGAGCTCAATTCCGCTTGCCTGTGAGAGAAGCTCTGATCTTGGAATGGTATATTCTTCGCCATAGGGATTTATGATGACGCCATCCATATCGTTTCTCAGCACAAAGTCAAACAGTTCGCTTACCTTGGTAAGCTGCGCGTAATAGCTCATCTCACTGTCTTTGAGTGCCGCCCTCCCAATAGCATCCTTATCTGTAAAGATTATCCCGTATCTTGATTCGCCGTCCTCAAGTGTGCAGAGGCTGAATCCGTCAACGTCTTTGGCTTCGATGACTCCGTCCTTTGCAAATTCGTCAAGAGGCTCGGAGCTCACCACAAGATTTAAAGGAGTGGAGTTTGAAAGCTCGACCATAATTCCCTCATAGTCGTCCCTGTTGGACGCATCTGAGATGAACTTGATGAGGTCTTCGTTGGAAACTGATTCGTAGGCTGCCTTTATTTCATCAAGAGAACGTGTTTCGATGTCATCGAATGAAATTGTGAAGTCCTCCATGGCGAACTCTATGATTTCCTTTGGAACTTCAAAGCACAGGCTTTCAACGTCGATTATGATTCCTTCAATGATTTCGTCAGCGGCTATTCCGCCGTATATTTCGAATTCATTTGGGATCGGTTCGTATTCGCTGTCCTTATCGTAATGCTTATAGAATTCCTCTTCGGATGAGAAAAGAGGCAGGTACACCTGGTCTGTGTCTTCATCCACGAGAGTTTCATAAACAAGTTCCTCACCGTTGTCGATGCCAGGGATGAACAGATTTGACACCTTAAGTTCGAATATGAAATCTGTCACTACTCTAGGCTCGGCAATGTCATTTCCAAGATTTTCCAAATCCTTTATGGACTTTATCAGATAATGGTTGCTAAATGTTGAAGTCATAATAATTTCCTTTATTTTATAAATCAAGTGTGTAACACTTATGATGACACAACCCTACTTTTTGCAGGAAAGTGTCGACAATATTACACAATTCAATTTTTGGCATTACCATTATATATTATTTTCTATAATTATGTTAATACGGTATAAATAAGTTATGAATAAAAAGATAGAAAATTGAATTAAGTTATAGAAAATTCGACATAATTAATGAAAAAGATTAATATCCACATAATAGTGTGCAAAATCCTTATTTTTAGATATAACATATAATATACACATGAATAATGATATAAACGATGAAGAGACATGGAATCTTATAGGATTCGTCAAAATTTCACCCTACAGATACCAGGTCATGAAGGCCCTTGAGGATGACTATCTCATGCCTTCAGAAATCGCACGAATCACCGGAATGAAAGCCTCACAGGCATCAAACGCACTTATGAATCTGAAAGGCAAAGGCCTTGTAGAATGCCTGAACGAATCCGCCAACAAGGGAAGGCTATACCAGAATACCGAACTGGGCATCAGGATTTTAAATCTCATTGACCGCAGGAAGACTAGGGTATGACCCTTGCAATGACAAACTCGTTTTGAAAAATCATTATCACCTCAGCCTTTGAACCGTCACCGACCATTGACCTCACCTCTGATGCCGGAGCGACACCGTTTATGAGAGTGTACTCGCTGTTTGCAACGTATCCCACAACCTCATCGGCGATCCTGCATGCTATCGCATCAGGGTCATGCTCGTTTTCATCGTCCCTTACAAGCTTTAGAATAGTGCCCTTCTCGAACACTTCGATTCCCTTGTAGAAATTGACTCCTGTGACGTTAATTAAAACGTCGTTTCTATGTGCTTCAAACTGGGCAAGTTCGCTTTCAAGGATTTCGAGTTCATCATAACGCCCTTCAGCTTTTAAGAAGCACTTTCTAGCGTCAATGTGCATCTCCTCTGACTGGTATATTTCGCCTTTCAAAAACCAGTATTCAGGAGAATCCTTGCCGTCGGGTGAAATCTCAAGTGCCTCATCGACGAGATCCATTGCCCTTTCAAGATTGCCATCCGGGAAATATGTCACCTTGGCCCATCTGTACAAGGCGTCGGCCTTCCTTAAAAGGAGAGTGTCGTCTTCAGCAGTTTTGAGTGCCTCATCAATATATCCGACCGCTTTTTTGTAGTCTTTTAAACTGATTTTGATTTCTGCCTTGAGCTTCGCTGCTTCAGGTGAATTATCACCTTCTATCAGTTCGAATGCCTTTTCGAAATCACCCTTTTCGATTAAGTCTCTGGCTTCATCCAAAGGGTCCTGGGGTTTTTTAGAAAAGTCAAGGGTTGACTGGTAGGTTTCACGCATGCTATCCCTAAAGTATGTAGTTTGCAATGAACACCAGAAGAGAGATGATGAAAAGGATTATCACTGCACGGCTGTTCTTTCCACGGTTGATGTATATCAGCATCCCCAAAACCACAATGAGAATGCAGTTTATCAGTCTGATTAGAAGCGATATCATTCCTCACCCACCATAAAGTCCTCATATGTCAATGTGTTGAGCTCATCATCTGTGATTTCCTTTTTCGGAGCCAGCCTGTTTGCCTGTGCTGTGAGTACCTCTTCGAAGAAGTTCCTCACTGACCGGCCGTTGGCGAAGTTCTTTGAGCGTGTCTCATACATCCTCTTGCAGTACTGCCTAAGATATTCATCAGCGCCGTCATCAAGCTTCAGGCTCGCCTCGCTGCACATCAGCATGAAAATCTCATACAGCTGCTTGTCGTCATAGTCATCGAAGTATATGAACTTGTTGAACCTTGACTCAAGGCCGGGATTTGATGATAGAAACTTGTCCATAAGGCCAGGGTATCCGGCGACAATGACAATGAGGTCATCACGATGGTCCTCCATTGCCTTGAGGATTGTGTTTATTGCCTCCTGGCCGTAGTCGTTTTCGCTGCTTGATGCAAGCGAGTATGCCTCATCGATGAATAGTATTCCTCCGAGGGCTTCCTGTATCACTTCCTGTGTCTTTATTGCGGTCTGGCCGACATATCCTCCCACAAGCGCTGACCTGTCGCATTCTATGAGATGGCCCTTGGAAAGGATTCCTATTTCATGGTATATCTTTGAAAGGAGCCTTGCGACGGTTGTCTTTCCGGTTCCGGGGTTTCCTGAAAACACCAGATGAAGGCTCATCGGAGGCTGCCTGATGCCCCGCTCCTGCCTGATTTTCCTGATCTGGACAAGGTTTATCAATGAATTGACGTCCTTTTTGACCTTGTCAAGTCCGACAAGCATGTTGAGCTCATCGAGATAATCATCAATTGTCTTTTCCTCCTGCTTTTGGGCAGGCTTCATGGTCCTTTTCGGTACCGCCTTCGGCTCGGTGAGTTTTGGAGCGTATCCGTTAAGTGCCTTTGTGAGGTTCATGACGTATTTCTCATACCTCCTCTGGACGTCATCTGAAACGTCGCCGTCAACGGTTATGAAAAATCCCCCTACAAGCTTGAAAGCCTTGAGAAGGGAGTCTGTGAAGCTAACTGAATCATAGCCGAGATACTTCTGGAACTGGTCGTATTCGCTTAGGAGCCTGAATGAGATCGGAAGCTCGGGAAGCTCTGACTTTTCCATGGTGCTTATGACGTCTGTGGAGTAGTCAAGGTCTAGAAGCTCGTTTATGAATTCGGCTTCGTTGTCTGTGACGCTTTCATCTGAAAGGCCGAGATAGCTCAGCCAGCTTAGAAGGTCATCGATGATTGCGCTTTCAACGGTGTTTCCGTTGCCTTTCCACTCGCTTGTAAGCGGGAAGATGTCCAAAGGCATTCCGTCCACTGTCCTTACCATTATGAGCAATTGGGATGTGTAGTCCTTAAGGTAGTTTATATCGACTTTCTTCACGTCTCCTGCGCAGAACGGGCAGGAATCCTGTGAGTTATCCAATAGTTTTCCGCAGTTTTCACAGATTGTCCACTCCAACATTTCCAAGCACCTCAGCTTTAACGATAATATATTGGAGATGAAAAGTAATATAAGTTGTGTTAAGAATTGAAAAGCGTCAACTTAGGGCAGCACATCCTGATGAATCCATAACAGTTTTATTGTTTAATCGTTGACGTTAAAAAATATTGCTCAGCGCTTAAATGATTGTGATGTTTTTTGACATTACCGTTTGAATTATCGACCGTTAATGTGATTAAAAATAGGTGAAAAATTGATGGGAAAATGGAGCTAAATCCCCATGAGCCTTGCGATGATGTAGTCACGTGCATAGCGAAACATCACTTCCGCCCGCTGGTTTGTCTTGATCTTGCCCTTTAAATCAGTTGCGCTTTTAACGCCGTCGATGAGAGTATTGTCGCTATTTGCAACGTAACCTGCGGTGATGCCGTTTCTCTCAACCCTTATTGCGTCAGAATCATGGATATTTGATGGTTCGGCTATTAGCTCGACGACATTGCCCTTCACAAGCGGGCCTGCATCCCCATAAAATGAAGTTCCAGTGATGTTTATGAGAATGTCTGTTGAGCTTTCGATAATTTTTCTCTGGCGTTCCATCTCTCGCACTTCTTCCTCCATTCCGGATGCGAGAAGATAGCATGCCCATGCGTCGGGGACGTTTCCCATGCGCTCAAGAATCTTACCCTTAATCCTTAGATACTCATTACGCCTGGAGTCATTGCTTACAAGTGAAAGCGCCTCGTTTATGCGGGTAAGTGCGCTTTTCAGATTCTCACCTTTTCTCTCATTCATCTCGGCAATCCGTGAAAGCGAATATGCCTTGTTGTTTTTGACGACCTCGGATGACGGGTTGTGCTTCAAAGCTATAGTGTAGTAGTCGATTGCCATCTCATAGTCATGCATGTCCTCAAGTATGATTGCCTTGACGTTCCAGTTGTCAAAATCGTCTGAGTCAAGCTCAAGGGCACGGTTGATTTTGTCAAGTGCCTCTTCGTATCGCCCATCACATCTAAGAGCCCAGGCCTCGTCGTGAAGCATTTCTGATTCGCTAATTTCACGTGGGGCCATACAGTCATCATCATCGTCGTCGCCGTTGAGGTATCCCATATAGGGGATGTCGGGAACGCCCACGCTGTCTCCCCAGTCTTCAGGGTCTCCAACCTGCCACTGGTAGGGCCCATATCCGTCGCCGTCAGACATTGGCGTCACCATCATTTAATGATTTCATATTACTATATTGTGTATACGATGTTATAAATGTTTTGGATTATAACAACATCATTATATATCTTGAACATTATACATCTACATATAAAACTTTGAGGGAGAATATGAATAAAAAAATAATTGCAATATTGTCTTTGGCCATACTGGCCGTAATATGCATGAGCGCTGTTTCAGCAACATCAGACGGAAAGCAGGCGACAATCAGCGGAGTTGACTATAACATCCCTAGCGGATTTGTCGAAGAGAAGGACTTGGATGTAGACGCAAAAATGGACATCAACGACTACACAATGAAGATGACCGGAAAAGGATATACCAAAAACATGTCCGCATTCATGGTGCTCGTAACCGAGTATAGTGGAATGGACATACCTGACAGCTTACTTGACACCCTTTCAGGTGACATGAAAAAGATCAATGGAGTCACAGGACGTCAAGACTACAACGGCACATACACCACATTCAGCTACCTTAAAAACGGAAAGCTTGTAGTAGTCTCAGCAACCGACGACAGCCTTCTTGGAAAGATTGTCGTTAAATAAAATTTATATTTTGAATCGATGCCCTTGCGGAAGCTTCCGCAGGCCATTGATTTAAACCCACTCTTTTTTTTTAAAAAATTAGAAAACCATCAAAAAAAAGTCAGCTTGAAGAGAAGTTGTCAAAAAAACAGAATCGCAACTCGAAAGAGTCGCATCGGCATTTCTGCCGATGCTGTGATCCGGCTCTTCCAAGTTTAAATAAAATCATTTCAGATTAATTATATGTAGGAACTCATTAATATAATTATCCCTTTTTTGCCGCCGTCAGTGCAGAAGATTGTCAAGATATCTTGGAGGCAGATTGCTCAACTCAGGATTTTCCTTAAGCTTTTCAAGCTTTTCATAGTTAATGTTTAGAGGCACGTCATTTAACGGGGTTTTGATTTTCTGTTTTGGTTTATAGTCGATTTTAAAGACTCCTTCAAGATTGAGTCTGACACCCTCACTTTGAAGCCTTGAAAGCTCACCCTCAAGGTAGTCGAGTTCAGAGTTTGACTTCTCGCATGTGCCCTGACATTCGCCGGTGAATGTGCAATCATCAATTGTGAAGTCAATGCCGTTGTTTGATGCTACTTTTCTTCTAATCTGGTTTGCGATTTCGCATATGTCCCTACCGTTCATGTTGTCACTATCCGTAATTCTCTCCGACCCATCCCTCGTTCACGTCAGGTGATGAGCCGCACTCAGTGCAATAGTCATCGTCGTCATCGTTCATGCATCCGCAGTATTCGCATTCCCACATAGTTTCACCTATTCGAAATAGCCGTCATCGGCGTATCCGTATTCTTCAAAGTCATCGTAGTTCAAATCGTCATTATCGTCATAGTCGCCGGTCCAGTCAGGGCTGTCTGACAAATCAGATCCGCATTCCTCGCAGGTTGCTCTTTCAGGACTGTTCAGGTACCCGCAAACGTCGCATGTTATCATTTTAATCCCCGTTATTTTTTAAGATGTTTTTTCTTAATTTCTATATAAATTATCGTTATAATAATTCTACATTATTACAATTAATAATTACCATATGACACAGAAACTTACTTTAAATGCTATTGTAGATTAAAACTAAAATATGAATCAATCAAATCCCCATCTTGTGAATTATAATAATCATCTAATTAACTCTTCTCTTAATTTTCTAGCTCGTTTACTATTGTCAGGACCCCATGTACTGAATGTAGGGGCATCTGGAAAAGCATAATGAATTTTACCAAAACCTACATCATCTTTTGATTCAATGTAATCTTTATTTTTCTTAAGAGGTTCCTTCTTATATTCTGGTTCAGTTTGATGGGATTTGGATGTTACTTGTTTGATTTGTTTTTTAATTGTTTTATTTTCTTTATGAATCTTTTTAACAGGTATCTTATTTTTTTCATCTTTTGTCATTTCTTGAAGTTTTATTCCTTTAATTGCAAGTTTAAATTTTAAATCATTGCAATCCCTTGCTTCAATTTTAAAGTTATCTTCGGCATAAATATATTGAAAAAGTCCATTGGTCTTCCAAAGATTACGATATTTTGTAGGTTCCATAATTTAACTTATTATTAACTTGTATATAACATTTCTTATATTAACATAAACGATTGGAAATTTAAAATTTATTTTCCCTTACACACAATCATATGTACTGGTTGAGATTAAAACAGTATGAAACCATGTTTGAACTAAAGTGAATTAGAATAATGCTTATTAATAACATTACCTGCAAGATAATAATTCATTTAAGGAAGAAACTTCTTAACTATTTCATCTATTAAATCATATCTATAAATTTGTAATTCATTTCAAATAATTCTCAATGAAATTATTGAATGTAACATTATCAACAAATCCTGCACTATAAACAATCCCTGCTTTTTCATATCTTCTGTGATAAGTCTGTAGGCTTGATTCGTATGATGCGTCAAGTTCCCTGTCGTGTTTTTCACGGGCAAGCTTTTTACAAACAGATGGAATCATGTTGGATGAGCGGTATGATCTGGAGCGTGTCCTTTGACGGTTAGCCTCATAATCAGCTGAAATAGAAACTACACGGTAAATTATTCTTGATGATGCTAGAAACTTTCTGATGTCTAAATATTCAACGTCATTGTTAGCGTAATACTCCTCATAAATCAAAGGCAAAGCTATTGTGACAGTTTCCAATGGTTTTGCAGCAAGGCCGTTTAGCATTTTATCTGAGTATTTTGAAACGATTTTATCAAGAGAAGATATTTCATAGGATATTTCATCATTGTAATTTTTGTTTTTTAAACTGTCAACGACTTTAACAAGAGAGCATTTGCTTGAATTTTTGAATAAATAATCTCCTTTAAACTCAATCAAGAAAATAAAAAAGTTATCACCCTGTTTTTTAAACCAAATTGCATCTGTTGTGCGTGGAGTGAATAAAACTCCTCCTTCCTTAAATGTTTTACAGGAATGACAAATTTCATCCAATGCATACATCTTAAACTCAGTTACATCGCTTTCGGGAAGTATTGAAACACCCTTTGCGTTTTCTGCAATCTTATGTGAGGGCCAATAAAATTGATTGAAAGATTGTAAAAATTCAACAAATTTGGCTTCATCGGTTGTTAATGCAGTCATTTTTACTCCTTAAAAAGAATTTTAGCTTTCAAATTATCCAGTTCATCATATGACCTTGTCAGGTTTTCATAAATCTCCCCCATGTTTTTAGGGCTGATTTTTTTGAAATTGAATTTGTCATTTTCCTGTTTTTTAGTTAAATAGAAAGTTGTGCTTTTAATCAAATCATAATACTGAGCATAAAGTGAAATTGCCTCAATAAAAATAGGACTGTAAGAATTCAGATACAATGTAATGTTTAGTTCTTTTGCAAGCAAAACCAGTATCTCTGCAAATTTTATTTGCCAGTCAGAGTGCAAGTTTGACTCCGGCTCGTCGATAAATAGGAAGGAATTTTCTTTAAGCGAGCCATTGTCAAGTAGAAGTTGAATTACCCCAATCTGCTTAATTCCAGCTGAAGAATAACAGTCATCACTGATTATGCTTCTGATTTTAGATGAAATGTTTGATGTGAAATCCCTATTTTCAACTTCAAGGCATTCCTTAAGATGTCTGATATGATCAAAATTTAAAATATGCAAATCCTTTAAATCAAGAATTGAAATGCTTTCAAGGTAGAAAACATCACTGAAACTCGAATCGGAAGAAAATTCGACATTACTTTTGTTAATGTTAGAAAAACCTTCATTTTCAAGGAGTTTTTTATCTTTTAGATAACAGTACAATAATTTCGATGCTGTGGTTTTACCGCTTGAATTGACTCCACATACAACATTGATTCTGCTGATGTTAATCTCAGCATTGTTAATGACTCCTACATCCTTAATTTTGATTTTCATACAATTCCTCCGCATATTCTTTTGGTTTGCAGAAATATCTATATGAACAATGACCACATTCTTCAGGATTTTGAGGTTTTTTGGCAAAAATAGGATTAGGTGTACCAATTTCAGATGCAACTTTATTTAACCCTGCCAATTCATTTTCCAGCACATCTTCATCTATTTCAACAACATGCTGATAATCTCCTAAAACGAAGTGGGTTATTGCATGTTTCACTTTAACATCCTTATATTCGGCAATTTCTCTAATTGCAGCTGCATAAATGTACAACTGTTTTGTATAACCGTCAATATGGTCTTCACTATATTCGGCATATTTGTAATCAAGAATAACGATTTCATTTTCACCGGTTTTATATACCAGATCAATTGAACCGTTTAAAAGATAATTTCCTTTATCTATTTCAAATGCAAGTTCAGCGTCCAATACTTCACGATTTAGAGAATATTTCTCATAATATTCTAGGACATTGTTTTTGAACTCTTCATACTCGTCTGGATTTGCTTCTATATCAAACATTGATTTATAGGCATCAAAAGTGATTTGTGATAACTCCTCTTTAGTTAAGATTTCACCATCTTTAAGTTTAAGATTGACCGTCTCCATTATCTCGTGGAAAACTGTTCCCCGATTGGCAGCTTTAATGCCTGAACGGGTAAATCCTAAATTATAGCCCAAATCATATTTGAATGGACATGAAAGATATTTTGTGTATTTTGAATAGTTTAGTGTTACCTGTTTACTTTCCGATGTTCCATAATGCTCAGCAATCTTAACTTGACTTAAATCTTCGAAATTGAACTTTGTTGTATAATCTCTAATCCATTCAATTTCCTCGGGAGGATTACCAATTGTCGATAATATCAATAAATCCGCTGCACGAGTCATTGCAACATATAAAACCCTATCTTCCTCCTCAATGTCCAATTGATTTTCCTCTTCAATTGTAATTGGAAGGTGTTTAAACTCTCCATTTTCATCTTCCTTTAATATTGTCTTGAATTTCAGATATTCATTTGGAGTGTAGAAAGTATCATTTGGGAAAATAAAGTCCTTTTCACGATCTGGATCTTTTGAAAGCATTGGGAATTTATCCTGTTCAAGAGAAGTGATTATAGTTACTGGAAACTCCAATCCTTTAGCAGCATGGATGGTCATAAGCTGAACGCCTCTGAACTCCTTTTGATAAGATTCGTAATTTCCAATTGCACTTCTCAAAAAGAAGAGCGCACCTCTTACATCAGTTTCAGAAATGAAAGATTCATAATTAGATATGGTTTGAGTCAATAATGCGAGATTAGCAATCTGATTATAGCCAAGTTCAATATCAAAGAGATTGCTTAATGAAATCAGCCTATAAAAAACGTTTAGTATTGTTGGAGGTTCTTGGGAGTTAATTTCATTTTTAATTTCATCAAGTTTTTCAAAGAAACCCTTATCTTTTCCGTGGATTTGGTTTAAATCAATTTCAGGCAGTTTTAAAGATTTGAATATTTCAATTAATGTTTCCTGGTCTTCATTGTTTTTTACATTATGGACTGCACGGACAGGTTTTTTACCCTCATTTTCTCTGAGTTCATTTTCAATTCTCAGAACCTCATCATAATAGGAATCCTGCAAGTCATTTAGATATGATTTAGTTGATTGATCGAGTGAGAAAATTGATGGTTCATAGTATTCTCCGCAAAATGCTTTAAGGTTAAACTCTTTTAATTCATCTTTAGATGGAACATATCCGAAATCTGTCTTTCTAGATACATACCACAATAATGTTATGATAGTTTTTACTTCATTTTGTTCTGCAAGGTCACTTTGACCACGGACGGAATAACCTATTTCATTTTCATTAAGCTTTTCAATCAGAGCAGCCAATGTCTTATCACTGTGTTTTCTATACAAAATGGCAACATCCTCATAACCCTGAATCAAATCATTTTCCTTTAAGTATCTGATAATTTCAAAAACATTCTCTGCTTCTGTATCGCTAGTATCATTTTCAAGTAAAAAATTAGGATTATTATAACTTTTTCCAGCACTTTTCATGTGCTTTTTAGAAGTTTCCTTTCTTTGAGGAGTGATAAACGCCTCTGTTAACCTAACAATATTTTCAGTTGATCTGAAATTAACATCCAAACTTAAAACATCAGGGTTTTCCAATTTAACCAGTTCATCGAAAAAATCATTATAAGAGCTTCTAAAAGCATAAATATGCTGGTCCACATCACCAACGGCAGTGAAATAGTCGCATTTTTCCTTTAAAATCTGAAAAATCCTAAACTGCAATGGGTCAGTATCCTGAAACTCGTCAACGAAAATTGTTTTAAACTGAGTTTCACTGTCTTTTTCCAATTCTTTTAATGCTTTTAGCTGTAAAGTATCATAGTCAACATAATTAAATTCGTCTAATAATTTTAAATAAATAGGGTAAGCTTTTGCAACCTGCAAATACCTTGCATTATACCAGGATTTTTTATGCTCTTGAACCTCTTCATATTTATCGGGATTCTCCTTTTTAAGGCTTTTAAGGTTTTTATCATAATCATCAATGCGCTTTTTGGAAAAATAACACATGGAATTTACAAAATCAATGAATTCTTTTGAAATCACTCTTGTATCGGAAATATATTTGGCTAACTCTTTGGAATTAACATTAAAACAGGTATATTCACCAAACCTATTTAATATTGCTGGAATTTGATAATCTAAAAGTGTGGATTCCTTAATAAAACCGAGTTCCTTTTTAAATTTCTGAATGAATAAAGTCTTTTTTTCTGAAGTATCATCATCCAGCAATGTTGCTGAAATGTTTTTGGATTTTAAATATTCTAAACAAAAAGAATGGATTGTGGAAATTTGCATTTTCAAAACAACATCATTTGAAAGTTCTTTTCGTAATTTAAATTTTAAATTATCGGCAGCTTTTGTTGTGAAAGTGATTACAAGAAAAGTGCTTGGATCCACACCCTTTTTAATTAATTCTAAAATCCGTGCAACTAGAACTGTTGTTTTTCCAGAACCTGGGCCTGCTTCAACCAATAATTCTTTTCCATCAAATTCTATAACTTTTCTTTGATTTTCTACAAATTCCATTAACAAAACCTCCAGACATCATAATCATAACAAATCCTTTTTCTTCTCTTCCAGTTCCTCTTTAGTGATTATTCCCCTCTCATACAAATCAGCATACTTTAACAAATCATCAACCCCGCCCGGACTTTTCTTATTTGAATTATATTTTTGAATATACTCATCAATAACAATTTTTAAAGCTAGAGCATCATCCGTTTTAAATTCAAAACCTTTGTCTTGAAGGGTGAAAACAATCATGTCATAATTTTTGAATTTACCTGTAGATACCAACTTAATCTCATTGAATGGAATTGAATATTTTCCAGAAATTATTATCTCATCATCTGCAATATGCAGTTTGTTTTTGCTCCAGCTAATTCCATCATCTGCTGCGGCTGCAAGACCACCTAAAAGTGATCCCACACCTCCTAAAACCAATCCTGCATTTAAAGTACTTGACAGTGAATCTTTATTACCGAATAATCCTTCAGCAGCCCTTCCAACAGCACTGCCCATCATTTCCCCTTTTATTGCACCTTGAATAACATCATCAGTCTCTTCAATTCTTGGAATTTCAATTAAAGCAGTTTTCGTTGCTCTGATTTCTATAATATTTTTTTGATGAAGTTCCTCTTTAAATATTTCATTACGTTTTCTATCCTCTTCATCCTGAGCCTTTTTGATTTCTCTTTCAACTTCACGTTCCTGTCTTTTTTGCTGCTTGACTTTATTTCTATGGGATTGAATATTAGATAATACTTCATTAGCATCTCCAAAAAAGTCTTTGGTTGACTGTGATAAATTGCTTGTAGTGGATTTGATTTTTTCTTGAGAGTCATCGGAAATATTATTGTTAATAAAATTGGAACCTGATTGTTTTACTGTGTCAGCAGCATTTAATATTCCATCTTTGGCATTGTTTAAATACTCATTACTGGAGACGAAATCGCCTCCTGACTTCCTGATATTGTCTGATGCAATTAAAACGTTTTCTTTTGCATTGCTTAAACGTTCATTTTCATCAATAATGCTTCGCTCAGGATCATTTCTTATTTCCTGATAATTTGAAATATTTTCTTTAATTTTATCAATATATTCATCAGGAATATTGTCATGTACTATTTCAGTTCCTCTTTCTTTTACGAACTCATCCACCCTATTTACAGGGGATTGTCCATCAACTTCAGGCCATGTAATTGCATCTCCACAATTACTACAGAATTTAACATTTCGTGTGAGATTTTGACCACATTTATCACATTTTACCATACTAACCACTAAAGAATACTATGTTTAAAAACAGTTAAAATAATTTCTCCGAATTTAATAAAATCAACGGTCATAATCATGATATGAAATTCTTCTCGGAATAACAAAACCTTCGCCCTCATTATTGTTTCTTCTTTTAAAAGAACCTTTACGCTGCTTTTTACCGGAAATTGACATGCCTTCACCAACAGCATAACCATTATTATATTCAACTCTTGTTTTAGCATGTTTAGATTTCTTTTTAGTGTTTTTCTTGTAATGTTCCCATTTTAGTGTGTCTAAATCTTTATGAAACTTGTAATTTCCCAAAAGAGGATTTGAAACATAGTTTGAAAAATCAATTAACAAATCAAGATTTTTAATCAGGTCACTGCTTTCAATATCGCCCAGTGAAATATAATACAGACATGAGTCTTTATTTTTACTTGCATACTTTAGTGAGAAATTTTCTTTAAATAAATCCAAATCATATTTAATTTTTAAAAATACTAATAACTGATTATCATATAATCTAAAATTTGATTTTTTAACATTAATATTATAAATTAAAGTTAAGTAGGGTCTTGATTTATGGTATTTACTGAAATAATGAAATATGACTCCCTGCCCATAAGTTAGTTTTGAATAGGAAATATCAAAAAAATCATTATAAAAACAGTTCAGCTTGTTTTTGGATGATTTTGGAATGAATTCCAAATCCCAGATAATATATGAATCATGATTAAAGAAGCGTTTAAAAGATTTATTTAATCTATACTCTGATAAAACTTCTTTTTTGTGTTTTAGTTTGTGTCCGCATAATACGCATTCATTATCCTTTGGGACAAACAGATGGCAATTCGGACATAACATTAATTGTTTTGAGTTTTTACTATTCATTTAATCACAATAACGGATTTAATCTTTTATAAAAATATGCATTTTCATTTCCAAAACCTTTGGAACCCCATTCATACCAATATTGAACAGTATCATAGCTGACATTTGCTATTTTTGAAGCTTCTTTTAATGAGCTTGTTTTTTTATAAGCTTCAATAACACTATCCATTTGTTTTAAAAGTTTTTTAGTTTCCAAATTCTTAAAATAATTATCAATTTCAATTATCTGATTGTAAAAATTAGAATAATATTCATTATAATTGTCTTTTCCACCATTAAACCAATGTTCAACAGTAAAAGGATTAATATTTGACTCAATAGCTGCTTGTTTTAGATTTTTAGTTTTTTCATAATTTTTTAAAACATCACCCATTTGAGATAACATCTCATTAACTCTTTTGATTTTTTCTTCTTCTAACGTCTTTTGTTTTTTTATTTTCAATTCTAAATCAGATATTTGTTTTTCCAAATTATCTTTTTCGATATTTAATTTATATAATTCCTCTGTTAGTATAATGTATTTATTCCATTGCTCATCAATTTTAAATTTAAGATTATCTTCTTTTCTCTTGCAAATTTGAAATGAATCAAAATCATTTTTTAAGACAAATCGTTCCTTATCTTCTTTAACTTTAAAAAGTTCATCATTTAATGGTTTAACATTATTTTCAGCATCAATTTTAGCTTTTTGAATTTGATTTTCTAAATTCTCAATAAATTTATTTAAATCATTCAACTCTTGTTTTATAGTAAATTGCATATTTAATTTTATTTATTTAAATATAATTTATTCTATTT
>NZ_CAMVPN010000015.1 GCF_947169325.1 uncultured Methanobrevibacter sp.
CACATAAGCAGGTTGTCCTCGAGTTGTATGGCCTTAAGCATGCGCTTAAACCTGCTTCTGAGGCAGGAATAGATTTGAGCAATTCTCCAGGAACATTTGTATCGCTGCTTCCGGAAAACCCTGAAAAGGTCGCAAAGGAAATAAAGAAAGAGATTGGAAAGGAAGTCTGCGTGATGATTATTGACACTGACGCAACATACATGAAAAACGGCAAGTATTTCACCGGCCTTCCGATTGCCCTAGACGGCATCGATGCTGACAACGGATTTTTCGGATACTTCAAGGGACAGCTTTCAGAAAACATGGGTTCAACACCTCTTGGCTGCAGTGAAAAAATAGACGTTGAAACGGCCTTGAAAATAGCCAACATTGCTGAAGACTATCAGAAATCCCTTTCAACAGAAATGAAAACAATACATAGCGTGAAAGAGGTTCTTGGAACTGAATTTGATGAAGTCACTGTTGAGGCGCTCGATTCGATTACACACACCCCTGCCGTAATCATAAGAAGAAGATAGTTATGTTTTTATAATACTAAAAACAAAACTAAACATTAATTTTTATGTTATTTTTAATTTTATTTTTCATGAAAAAATATGATGCATAAACCATTAAAAATCCCAGGGGAAATTAAATGATAAACGATCCATTAGTAAAGACATTATTAACCAACGTTGTTGAAGATGAAAGTAATTTGCCTATTGTTGAAGCATTAATCGACGGTGTGGAAACTGACGAGGAAATTGCCAATAAGACTGGAATCAAATTAAATATTGTCAGGAAAATACTTTACAAACTTTACGATTTAGGATTGGCCAGTTATAAAAGAAGCAAAGACCCTGAGACCCAATGGTTTACATATTCATGGAAATTTGAAAAGGAAGAAGTCATAAATCACATCAAAAAAGATTCCGAACAGTACCTTCAGATGCTCAATGAGGAACTGGAACGTGAAGAAAACAATATGTTTTTCATTTGCCCTCAAGGCCACGTAAGACTTGATTTTGACGATGCATCCGATTATGAATTCCTATGCCCAGTATGCATGGAAGAATTGGAATTCCAGGATAACGCAGAAAATATCAAACAAATCAAAGAAGATTTGAAAATGGTTGAAAGTAATTTTAATTCCTTTAACAAGAAAAACAAATAACTGCAAGATAAAAATGGAAATAGAATTGCTTAGAGAGGAAAACACTCCGGAAAACGTTATCGAACATTCCAAGGCAGTTTGCAGAAAAGCTATGGAAATAGCAGCTAATTTTGATAATGCAGATACTGATTTAATCCGCAAAGGCGCCCTTCTGCATGACATCGGAAGATCCAGAACCCACGGCATCACACATGCAATTGAAGGAGTTAAAATAGCTGAAGCGCACGGCTACACCCAGGATGTCCTCAACATCATTGAAAGACATATAGGTGCAGGGATTACCGCTGAGGAGGCCGTCAAGCTGGGGCTTCCGGAAAAATCCTACATTCCGGAAACGCTTGAGGAAAAAATTGTGGCTCATGCGGACAATTTAATCAGCGGCAGCGATGAAGTCGACATCGATTTTGTGATTGAAAAGTGGAAACGCAGAATCGACGAGCCAGACGATAACATTAAACGTTTAATAGAATTGAATAATGAACTGATTGAAGTTTTTGAGGAATAGTATGCAAGTAATATGTTCAAGTGAAGAATCTTTGTGGCGTCCTGAAGCTGTCAGGTGGAGACAGAGAATGGAAATGATGAAACCTTTAGGAGAAACCGTTGTTTTATTGCCATGCAGTATGAAGAAGCCTTATTCCAATTCAAAATCCCATCAGAAATTCAGAAAGCTGACAAGGTCCTATCAGGAGCTTATAGTCACATCACCTTTTGGAATCTGTCCTAGGGAACTTGAAAACACATTTCCAATCCAGTCATATGACACCAGCACTACAGGCGTGTGGTCTGAAGATGAAATTGAAGTGACAGGAAAGCTTATTGAGAAATATACAAAAGGAAAACAGGTTGTGGCAAATCTTGCCGGAGGATATCTGCAGTCTGCAGAAGCATATTTAGATGATTTCATTAATGTATGTGTCGACGACAGGCCAACTTCACCTGATTCCCTTTATAACTTAAGGATGGAACTTAAAAATCATCAGAGAGTGAACCGCAGGGAAAAGACACTCCATGAGCTAAGGTCAATTGCTAAATACCAGTTCGGCGAAAACGGAGATGGATTCATTCCAGACAATGTCAAAACCAAAGGAATGTATCACAAAAGGATATTGTCCGATGGAGTTCAGCTTGCATTGCTGAACAAGGATTACGGAATGTACAGGTTGAATCTTGCTGGCGGAGAAATCCTGAAGGATTTGGGAATCAATATCGTCAATGTTGATTTTGACCTTACAACAAATACCGTTTTTGCACCGGGAATCGTTGAAGCAGACCACAATATCATTCCAAACGACGAAGTGGTTGTCGTTAAGGACGATACTGTCGTTGGAGTTGGAAAGGCTGTGATGACCGGTCATGAAATGGAAGAATGTGATAATGGTATTGGCGTGAAAATTAAACACCGATTAAAATAATTTGGTTAAAGCAAACTATTTATATAGGAAATTTAAAATTTATTAATTACAATAAAAATTAGGAGACACTAATTATGTCAGAAGATTTAGTAAATGATATTAGAGATGCTGTTTCTGTAATCAATGACCCTCACATGGGCATAAGTATTGTAGAAATGGGTATTGTGCAAAATATTACTGTAGACGGCGATCAAGCTGAAATTATCATTAAACCAACCAACCCTGGTTGTATGAGTATCACCCGTATTGCTGCTGATGCTAAAATCAAAGCAGAAAGCGTTGAAGGTATTGATACTGCAAAAATTATTGTTGAAGGACATGCTATGGCAGACTCCATCAACGAAATGATTAACAGATAAAATTTTAAAAATCTTATATAATTCTATATATGACCGAAAGAGTTATATATAGTAATTAATATAAGTATAAGTGTTGACAGTTAACTGCCGACTTTATTTCATAGGCTAGTGGCACAGCTTGGTTAGCGCGCTCGGCTGATAACCGGGAGGTCATGGGTTCGAATCCCATCTAGCCTACTTCTAACTTATTTTTAAGACATTTTCATTTTACTTGACAACTTTATCTAAAAATTATCGGCTTTTTTTAAATATGAAAATCATTAAATATCATCATCAACATAAAGTTACTTGGATGTACAAAAAGTTGGAATGATGATAAAAATGTGGGAAAGAATCAACGAAAAATTCAAGAAATATCCTGCACGGATAAGAGTTGCAGAGAAGATGATTGAATTGGGCCTCTCCATCAATGAAGACGGGAAAATCTATTGCGGTAATCTCAAAATCAGTGATAAGGCATTGGCTATGGCTGCTGATGTTGACAGAAGAGCAATAAAATCAACAATAGAAATCATAAAAGAGGATGAAGAACTGAACAATTTATTTTCAAACATCATTCCTGCAGGTACACTGCTCAAAAACATCGCCAAAAATCTTGAAATGGGAGTCATTGAAATAGAAGTTGGATCTGAAAGCGAAGGAATACTTGCAGCAACAACAGATTTGATTTCAAAAAAAGGAATCGACATCAGGCAAGCTTATGCCGAAGATACGGAGCTTCAAAAAGATCCAATATTAACAATAATTACTGAAGAACCCGTTAAAGGGGATTTGATAAACGAATTTTTAAAAATAAAAGGAGTGACAAGGGTATCAATCTATTGATTGAAATGTTCCCTTCTTGCTTTTTCCATTTCCATATCCTCTTCTTCGAGAATATCCAAAAGTTCTTCCCAAGCTTCTAAAGATTCTTTAGCAGCTTCATCACTTAATTTTTCAATTGCATAACCTGCATGGATAAGAACGTATTCACCTACTTCCACATCAGGCAAAAGGTCCATTTTGGCTTGCTGTCTTGCTCCGCCAAAATCAACGTATAATAAACAATCCTCTTTATTAATTTCCACTACTTGAGCGGGTGCTGCAATACACATTAATTATCTCTCCAAAATTTTAATATATACATTATTTACTAAATTGATAATATATAAAATTATCTAAACAGGTGTTTTAATGGAAAATATTGTTATCGGTTCAGGCCCTGCAGGAAGATTAGGTTCTCTTGAGCTTGGAAAATTAGGAAAAGAAGTTACTTTAATTGAAAAAAATCATATAGCCGGAACTTGCTTGAATGAAGGTTGCATGGTTATTTGCGCATTGACAGACGTTACAAAATTCATCGATTCCAACAGAAGATTCAATGAACACGGATTCGTCAAAAGCCAGATTGAGGTTTCATATGAAAAGATTGTTGAAAAGATAGTGGAAACTCAGGAAATGCTTCGAAAATTGAATCAGATGGAAAATGAAAGCTTTGGAAACAACATCATCTACGGTGAAGCCAAAATCGACGGTGAAAGCGTTAATGTCAATGGAGAAAGCTTTGAATATGACAATCTGATGATTGCAACCGGTGCACGCCCCTTCATACCTGACATTGAAGGCAGCGAATATGGTCTGACCAACAAAGACATCCTAAAGCTGGACAAGGTTCCTGAAAAGCTAAACATCATAGGTGGTGGAATAATAGCCTGTGAAATAGCCAACATCTATTCCACATTAGGCAGTGAAGTCAATGTCCTTGCAAGAAGCACATTTCTAAAGGAAATTGGCGGAAAAGCCAAAGAATACATATTGGAAACAATAATGCCTGACGTCAATGTCATTGAAAACGTCAATGTCGAAAAGGCATTTAAGGACAATGTCCTCACTGATGACGGCAATGAGCTTGAGGGAGTTCCATTCTTTGCAACCGGAAGGGTTCCTAACAGTGAAATTGCAGAAGGCATTGTTGAGATTAACGATGACAAAACCATTAAAGTCAATGAAATGATGAAAACAAATGTGGATAACATTTATGCAGCAGGCGATGTGACCGGAGGATATCAGCTGACTCCTGTAGCCAGAATGGAGGGCATTACAGCCGCAAGAAACATGGCAGGATTTTCAAATAAGGTACACTACAGCTGCATTCCACAAACATTGAGCCTGAATATGGAAGCGAGCTTTGTCAAAAATGAAAAGTCAGAGTGTGGCGATGAAGACAAGGCAACAATCGGAATACCTGGAATTGCCGGGCCGTCCTCATTCTGGAATATTTTGACCGGAGATACAGGTTATACCGAAGTGGAATTCGACAAGAAAAACAATAAGGTCAACAGAATTAATTCGATATCTCCATCATCTACAAGCGATGTGGCATATCAGGCATATCTGATGAGAATGGGATATGATTTGGATGATTATGGTGACTTTTTAGAAATACATCCATCAACAGATTCAAATTACAAAATAATCAAAAACATGTGGCTATAATTGCCACTATCTTACTTTTTTCAGCATCTTATCTGCCAGAACATCACTGGCTTCAAGGCAAAGTTTTGCATACTTGGCGGTGTTTTCGCTTAATGACTCATAATTGTCAAAGGCAAACTGCACATTTTTCACAACATCATCTACTGAGGATTCGACAATAGCTCCCTTGAACACGCCTGCCATATTCTGGTATCTTCCCCATTTAACATGTGTCAAAGCCACAATCGGAGTGTCTGAAGACAGGGCTTCCTGAAGGGAAACTCCATCATCGGTCAATACTGCCAGATCGGCATACTTGAAGAGATGATTGATCCAGTCGACATAACCGGCATAGATTATGTCTCTTTTATTGATTTCATCAAGATACTCGTCATGCAGAGGAAGGCCAACCAGAACTAGATTGTACTCATCGGTGAAATCGGCAACATGGCAAACGCCGTCAATCATTCCCTTGAATATTGATGAGCCTGAAGAAAATACGATGGTCTTTTTGCTTTCATCAAAATCAGAGTATTCCTTTAATTTTAAAAGACCGATATCTGCATCTCCGTCGCCTGAATCCTGTGCAAGAGGATAATATGACTTGTCAGTGTTTTTAGGAAGAGTTTCCCATTTGAACTTATCCAAATCAGGCAATATGAAGCATTCGTTGAATTTTGGACATACTTTTGAGTCCAGAGGGGTTGAAATCAATGAGAATGCAGGTTTGCGGGCCAGCTTTGCACCGACTGAACCGACAATAGCGCCTCCACCTAAAACTCCAATTACAAAATCGGCTTTGGTTCTTTTAATCAGACTTCTTGCCTTGAATGTTGCTGCAATCAGCTTTAAAGCGGCTTTAGCTGCAGACAGTTTTGTGGCGGCGTGTCCTCCGGCCTGAGGTATTGATATCTTGTGCCAGGAATAGCCGTGCTTTTTAAACAGTATCCCAGGAGCGGATTCGTCGAGTGCTATTTCACATTGGACTCCTTTCTTTTCAAGTGACTTCATCAGATTCAAAGCGATTGATGCGTCTCCGCCCAAACCTCTTCCGGTAACTATCAGCAATGCCTTCACAAAATCACCTTCCAAGCCTTATTTTTGATTTTTGGGAAGGTTCGTATCTTTTCGGATGTGATGCATGAGGGTTATAAAGCAATCTTCTGAAACCCAATTTGATCAATAACGGATTGGTTACAACAATCTGTTTGTCTTCCAAAAACCATTTTCTGAGCAAATCTCCCAGTCCCCCTCCTGTCAGGACGTCCATGAAATAATCTCCGAAAGTCGGGTCAAGCAGCCTCAAGTTTTGCCTGAAGAACACTTTAAGGGTATTTCTTCTGACAAATGCAATCAGGGTTGTGGTTGCAATGAACATGATAATCAAGCCGACCAAACCGCCCATGATATAGAATGATGCTCCCAGTGCAATTGCAAATGTATGGTTTCCGACTTCTCCAAGCATGATTTTTCCAGAAAAGTCCAGAGGAGAGTATCCCAGACAAACCACAAATGTCAATAGGGGAGTGTAAATTGCAGGAAGTTCAGCTACCTCGGCAGAACCTAAAATAAGCATGAAGAGCATTGTCACAACGCACATTATCATGGTGACTATGCATGTTGAGCCTGGCTGCATGTCTGAAATGTTGAGAGGCTGCACCATGAGCGCTATGAATATTGCGGACACTCCCAGACCCTGAATCAGACCTGCAATCATCACCAGTATGATTCCAATGCCTCGGGATAGCTGTCCCCATTCTATTCCGAATGGAGATTTTTTTCTTCCCATCACATCGTCGATAAATGCACAAACACCAATTATTAAAATGAGGCTGTTGAATCCCGGCAGGAAGAAAAAGGACAGAATTATGAACGGAATTAAACCGACAGCCCTTGGAATTCCACCGCGAACATTAGGATATAAATTTCCCAAATAGCCTCTTTTACCCAGGAACCTGAAAATGATGTTTATTACTGCGGTTCCCAGTGCAGAGAAGATAAAAACTAAAATCAATGCTATAATTAATGTCGTATACATATAAACCACGAATTTCTAAAATTTGTTTTACTAATAATTAATTTAATAATTAATGCTATATATATTAAGCTATTTCATACCTTAAAATAGCCGCCATGCCTCCCAGGCTTTCCAGTTGTTTTCCGCCTTCATGTTCACTGCTGATGACCATCACTTCCCCTTTCATGTTTTCAACCATGTCCATCAACTCGCCCATGTTCTCGCTGGCGACCTTTGTGTCCAAAATCAGAAGCTGGCCGACCGCACCCATGTTGATTGCGTTTTTGACTTCCCTTAAACCGTAGGCGATTTTTGAGGAATTCCTGCCAATCTGTTCAAGCAGATTATTGATGGCACCCATTTCAATTGCCACCCTATTCTCAGAGGTCAGCTTTTCAACCGTTCCCTTTTTAAGGACTTCACTTATTCCCACACGGCCTCCGGAGCCAGTACTTTCAATAATGGATATCTTTGCCAAATCCTTGTGCTTTTCCTTGAGATAATCATAAAAATCATTTTTAACAAAGCCAGGGCCTGCAAGAACAATGTTTTGAATGTTATCGAACTTGACGATTGATTCAATTACCTTTTCGTAGAATTTGATGATGTTTTTCTGCCTGTTCTTGTCGACTATCCTTTTTCCGGAAACGCTTCCCTTGATTGGACCGTAATACTCTATTCCGAACTGCCTCATCAATCCCATTGTTGCAGTATCATCTTCAAGAACGACTATGATTGCTGACAATTTCTTGGATGCGTCGATTGCCTGGTTGAGCCTTTTGATTGCCCATTTTGGCCAATGGTCTTTTTTGATTTTGATTGGAGTGTTCAATTTGACCTCCAATGTGTGGTGGGATCCAAGGGGAATCAGATCTTCAGGACCTCTTGTGATGACCCCAGTCAATCTCAATTTTCCAGTGAAGAGATGGAAACTGATGTTTTCAATGTCCAAACCCAAGTAAAACGTTTTCTTGACACCTCTGTCACTTCTCAGCTTGTCTCCAGTGTTATCCTGTATACGGCGTGTTGTCTTGGAAGATGCATTGTCTTCCACCTCAATTATGTGGGACAGATGCCACAAATCGTCCAATGTTTCCGGAACCACTTCTATTATTCCCTCTTTCGTGTCTTGTTTTATGATTTTCATGCTTTCAAAAATATTATATTGTTACTTGTTAATGAAATTAACCCAAAAGTTTTTCATGATGAAAACAAAATTGATTTTATCTTGTTAAATTGATTTTAACTGCTTAAATTTACTTCATTCTTAAAATTAACTTTATATATTGGAGTAATCTAACATTAAAATAACCAAAATTAAAAGAGGTGGAAAAAAATGGATAATGAAGAAGTTTTTGATAATGAACTTGTAGACAAATTCGATGCTGAAGATACCATTTTCAATAATTGCATGGTAGATTTCAGCGAATTTCCGAAATATATCACCCACTACGATGACATCAAAGGCCCATACTCTACAAAGTACATGTCCCCAGCATTTAAAAATTTGAATTTGGACACAGTTTTTGAAAGAACCAATAAGAATCTTGTTGATATCGAACATCACTCCCAATTGAACTCCAATTTGCTGAGGAGGGACTTCAATTACATGACCACAGTACATGAAGCAACAAAAAGGATTTTAGACCCTTTCATTTTCAATACCGGAGAAGTTCCAAAAGAAACTGTTGATTATGCAAACCAAACATCATTCTACAATCCCAAATTCTTCAACACCGTGGAAGAATTGGGAATGGCAAACCTTAATAACCTCCGGTACAAAGTTTCACACAAAGATGAACTGAATCAGAGCGATGCGCTTGATTTGATTTGGTTGATGAAATCAGGCATCGACATGAATCGAGAGGATTTGCTTCTCGAACTGACCGTTGATATTTGGGCTAAAGCCGTGGCCCCAAAATGGATGTTAGACTCCATAAGAAAAAACTTATTAATATGGGCAAAAAAATATTTAGTAAACAAAGAGAAAATAAAAATATTTAAAAAGGCGATTAAAATGGCAAAAATTGAAATCAAAACTTTTGAAGAACAAATGCGAATAGCCGGCATTGCAGGAGAACTAGAAAGAGCCGAAGAAAGAGGAATAGAAAAAGGACGGGAAGAGGCACGTGATACTGAAAAATTCTTCATCACCAAACTCCTGGAAAAAAACACTCCTGAAGAAATATCTGAAGAATACGGCATTTCACTTGAACGCATTCTCAAAATCAAAAATGATAATAACCAACAATAACTATTATCATTTAAAATCCCCCCCCCATCTTCCAAATTAATATGGGCAAAAAAATATTTAATAAACAAAGAAAAAATTAAAATATTTAAAAAGGAGATTAAAATGGCAAAAATTGAAATCAAAACCTTTGAAGAACAAATGCGAATAGCCGGCATTGCAGGAGAACTAGAACGAGCCGAAGAAAGAGGAATAGAAAAAGGACGGAACGGAGGCATAGAAAAAGGACGGGAAGAGGCACGTAATATTGAAAAATTCTTCATCACCAAATTTCTTGAAAAAAACACTCCTGAAGAGATTTCTGAAGAATACGGCATTTCACTTGAACGCATTCTCGAAATCAAAAATGATAATAACCAACAATAACTATTATCATTTAAAATCCATCCCATCCGCCAAACCTTTAATGTTAATGTATTCCAATCCATTGCCCTTCTACTATAACATTATTATATAATTTGAAACAAAAGTAACTTACATGAATGTTGGAATTATTGGAGGTAGTGACGGTTTGGGCAAAACCCTCATCTACTATTTCAGAGATGAATTTAACGTATTTATAACCGGAAGGGATCACAAAAAAGGAAGGGAGGTTGCCAAAGATGCAAAGGTGAATTATATTGAATCAAATGCAGGTTTGGCAAACATCAGCGACATGCTAATAGTCTCCGTTCCAATACAGCACACATCCGACGTCATTCGTGAAGTTGCCCCGTTCATGAAAGAGGGCTCAGTCATGATTGACGTGACCTCCATTAAGGAAAAGCCATCCAAAACCATGGCTGAAGTGTTGCCCGATACAATCGAATACATTCCAACACACCCTATTTTCGGCCCTAGAACCACACAATTGGACAACCAGGTAATCGTCCTGACAGCAGATAAAAAAGGCAAATGGTATGATAAGGTTTACAGATATCTTGAAAGCAAGAACATGAGAATTATTGAAACCACCGCCGAAAAGCACGATTACATGATGAGCATCGTGCAGGTATTGACTCATTTCTCATTCATTTCAACCGCTTCTGCGATTGAAAAGCTGAAAATAGACATATCCGAAACTGAGGATTATGAAAGTCCAATCTATAACCTTATGATAGATTTGATTGCCCGTATCGTTTCACAAAATCCTTATCTGACATATAACATCCAATCCATGAACAGCAATGGTCCGAAGATTAGGAATACCTTTGCAGATGCAGTGCTTGAACTGAGAGATGCCATCAATGATGGGGATGACAAGAAGTTCATGGATATTGCCATAAATGCTACAAAGCATATGGGAGATATCACGAACGCTTTGGGTAGAAGTGACAAGGCAATCAACGGCCTTAACCATGAATACGGCATACTATATGATTCTGTTGGCAGAGAGGTTGGATTGAAGCACATCTACTCCGGAAAGATTCATGTCGGCATTCTTGAAGGCTTGGACGGCAAGACCGCATTTTTAAAAACAGGAAATAAGGTCAAGAATTTAAGGATAGCAAACATTGAAGTCCTAAGCGATGATGAGCTTTACCAGTGGAAACTCGACAATCTTGACAAGAAAACCGAATCAATCAGCTGCGTGTTCTCCAAAATTGTCCATGTCGAAACCATAGAAAAGACTGTCATGAACATTGACAACATAATCGACATAAGACTGACCGATGCATACAACGGCCCTCAGATTGATGATGACTCAATCAGCCTGACATTCGAAGTCACCGCATTATCCAAAGATGACATTGAAAATGTCAAGAAACTATTCACAGGATTTGGTGGAATCATAAGATAATATTGTTCGAGTTAATGCGAACAAATATTAAACTGTCAAAAAGTAATTAAATTCCCAATCAAGTTACAACAACTTGATTATACCTATTTTTTAAAAATCAAAAATAATATTTAAATATATTAACAATTACCTAATCATCACCTTATTTTAATGAAACAAACAGATTTAAATCATTCCTGAAAAATTTTTAAAACCGAAACATTTATATAGTAAAACATACACAGATATGTTTGTCAATAAAGTTACAAAAAGTAACAAAAAGATTGGCCAAAATAATTTTTACAAAATCATAGCCATAAAAAAGGAGATGATAGCATGGCAGAAAATGAAATCACACTAAAAGTTGCAGAAGCAATATCACAAAAAGACGTTGGACAAGGCATCGCAAGACTTGATCCAAATGTAATGGATGATTTAGGAATCAAAGAAAGAGACTTGATTGAAATCATCGGAGATAAAAGAACTGCAGCAATCGCACTTCCTTCACAAACCGACATTGGTCTTGGAGTAATAAGAATAGATGGGTTAGTACGTAAAAACTCCGGAGCAACAATCGGCGGTGAAGTCACAATTAAAAAGACCAAAGCGACCGAAGCCAAAAAGGTTGTTTTGGCACCAATTGAAAATAACATCCGTGTACAGGGCGATGTGCGCGGTTTATTTGCCGGAAAAGTAATGATGCAAGGCGACATCATCGGATCACAAATCCGTGCACCAAGACCAAGCATGGGCTTCAACAGCCTATTCGATGAACTGATGGACTTTACACCTGCAATGAAAGAAATCAAGTTCGCAGTGGTTTCCACAAATCCAAAGGACATCGTCATTGTCGGACGCAACACTGAAGTCCAGCTTCACGAGTCCCCAGTTGACGTGAGCAAAATCGAAGGTGTCGGAAACCTTGTGGACGTAAGCTACGAAGACATCGGAGGTCTTAAAGACGAAGTCAAAAAAGTAAGGGAAATGATTGAAATCCCTCTTAAAAGACCGGAACTCTTTGAAAAATTAGGAATCGCACCTCCAAAAGGAGTGCTGATGCACGGACCACCCGGTACAGGTAAGACATTGCTTGCAAAGGCCGTAGCCAGTGAAAGTGACGCTCACTTCATTGCCATCAACGGGCCGGAAATCATGAGCAAATATGTAGGCGGATCCGAAGAGAACTTAAGGGAATACTTTGAAGAAGCTGAAGAAAACTCTCCTTCAATCATTTTTATAGATGAATTGGATGCAATTGCACCAAAAAGGGAAGAAACCAATGGTGAAGTTGAAAGAAGAACCGTTGCTCAACTTCTGACTTTGATGGATGGGCTCAAATCCCGTGGCCAAGTGGTAGTCATCGGTGCAACCAACAGACCTGATTCACTTGATCCTGCACTCAGAAGACCTGGAAGATTCGACAGGGAAATAGAAATAGGAGTGCCTGACACCGAAGAGAGAAAAGAAGTGCTTGAAATCCACACAAGAAACATGCCTTTAGCAGAGGACGTTGATTTGAATAAAATCGCAACAACTACCCACGGATTCGTTGGAGCAGATCTGGAGTCATTATGTAAGGAAGCAGCGATGAGGGTTGTCAGAAGAATCCTTCCCGAAATCCAGAACGACGAAGAGATTCCAAAAGAAGTTCTTGAAAAAATCGTGGTAACCGGCGAAGACTTCAGGAACGCTCAAAAAGAGATTCAGCCTTCAGCGCTCAGGGAAGTTCTCGTGCAGATTCCAGATGTCAAATGGGATGATGTGGGAGGCCTTGAAGACGTCAAACAGGAACTCAAGGAAGCTGTTGAATGGCCTTTAAAACACCCTGAAACATTCCAACGCCTCGGAATCAGACCTCCAAAAGGAACACTCCTTTACGGAATTCCTGGAACCGGAAAAACCCTGCTTGCAAAAGCTGTGGCTAGTGAAAGTGAAGCGAACTTCATTTCCGTGAAAGGTCCTGAACTTCTATCAAAATGGGTCGGAGAATCCGAAAAAGGCGTTCGTGAAGTGTTCAGAAAAGCCAAACAGGCCGCACCGACAGTGATCTTTTTCGACGAAATAGATGCAATAGCCAGCGCACGTAGCGGAAATGACACTGACAGCGGCGTTACCAAAAGAGTCGTAAACCAATTGCTGACTGAAATGGACGGTTTGGAAGAGCTTCAGGACGTTGCAATCATAGCTGCAACAAACAGACCTGACATTCTTGATGCAGGATTAATGAGACCTGGAAGATTCGACAGACACATCCAAGTCAAGGAACCAGACGAAGAAGCAAGAATCTCCATCTTTGAAGTTCACACCAAAGACATGCCACTGGCAGAAGATGTAAACATCAAAAAACTGGCCAAAAACACTGAAGGATATGTCGGAGCCGACATTGAAGCTGTTTGCAGAGAGGCTGCAATGTTGACTTTAAGAAATGATCTTGAAGCCAGTGAAATTCCAAACAAATACTTCAAAGAAGCAATAGAGAAAGTAAAACCTGGACATGATAAAGAAGAGCAGCTAGTCCAGTACATGTAAGGAAGAAACCCCAATTTCTTCCTTTTTTCCTCCTTTGTTATTATTAACAATTTTCTAACCATATACTGTGGGAAGAACAGACACTTCCCACACAACCTCCAAAACATTAAATACTATTTTTAACAATATTTTCAACTATGAGCAAACATGTCATTGAAGCATTAGGATTAAGCAAAGTAACAGTTGAAAACGGAAAAGTCGTTGACGTTACAAAACCAGAAGTTGATTACTGTCCACTATTCCACAAGTACCAGGGAATTGAAAAGCTCACCAAAGAGGCAATAGCAAAAAACATCCAGTTCAGAATCGATGACTTTGGAATGTGCACCGCAAACAGACAGTTGAGAATGAAGGACTTTTTAAGCTTTGGAATATCTGAAATCCTCTCAACACTTCTTGGCGAAGGCGAAATCGACTGTGCAATCATGGTTTGTGAAGGCTGCGGAACAGTCATAATCACTGAAAGCGAAATGGCACAGGGCGTTGGCGGAAGAGTCTCAGGCCTTGTCGAAACCAGTCCGATACCAGAGCTTTTCGATGAAATCGGAAAGGACAACATTGTCGACACTAAAACCGCTAAAATCGACCAAGTCGAGGGAATAAGATTAGCCCTCAAAAAAGGATATAAAAACATTGCAGTTACAGTAGCACTTGCAAGCGACATTGACGCAATCGAGAAAGTGAAAGAGGAAAATCCTGATGTCAACATTTACGTCTTTGTAGTCCACACATCAAAAAGAAGCCCTGAAGAGGCAAGGAAACTCTTTGACGGGTGTGACGTTGCAACAGGATGCGCATCCAAAAACATACGGGAAATAGGCGAAGAGGAAAGTCTGAAAACAGTTGGCCAATCAATACCAATATTTTCCAAAACAGAATCCGGCAAAAAGTTCATAGAAATGAGATTGGATAAGATTGGTGGTGAAAAGCCTAAAAAGGACAATCCTAAAATACCTGATCCATTAATCTAATTAATCATTTTCTAGGCAGAATCCTGTCCGGAGGCAATACTCCATAATGCTGATAGTACTGTGCCTTATATGTAATGAACGGGAATCTGAACTTGTCAGGACCGTATTTAGGATTATAACCGAATATGTTAATGTATTCTCCCAAATCATCACGTTCCAATTTCAGTTCCTGAGTAACATCATACAGTGCCTTAGTATCGTCAATTGCCCTGTGGAAATTGACTTCATCAATGCCGTAATGGTCAACCGCATCAGCCAATTTGTGAGGATACTCCTTCCTGTCTTTTAAAACTGTCAGTGTGTCGAGCCATTTCATGTTGCGGACAATGTCATCAGCTTCATCCGGATAATGCCTCTTTAACAGGAAGTAAATGAATGACAGGTCAAACTGGGCATTGTGGGCAATCATTACTGTGCCTTTGGTCAGTCTTTTTTTCAGGTCGCAGGCAACCCTTTCCTCGCTGATGCCGTCGTCTTTAAGCATTGCATTGGTGATGCCAGTAAGCTTTATGATTTTAGGTGAAATAGCCTGTCCTATATTGATGAATTCATCATATTCCTCAATGATTTTGCCGTCCTCAACCGTCAGCATTGCAAGTTCGATTATTTTGCAATCCCTGCAGTCAAGACCGCTTGTCTCGGTATCAAAATAAATTACTCTAATATTAACATCTCCCTACACTAAAATTTTATGTCATTAATATATAAAAAATTAATTCTATATACTTGAAAGGACAATATCATTAATGATTAGTCAACACGAGGGATAAATTTGACTCAGAAAAGTGAAGCACAAAAAGGCAACATCACCCCTGAAATGGAATATGTTGCAGAATATGAAAACATTGATGTAAACAAACTAGCTAGATTGATTGACAAGGGATTGGTAGTGATTCCAAAAAACGTTAACGGCCACTCAAAGCCATGCGGAATCGGTGAAGGATTGAAGACAAAAATCAATGCAAACATCGGTTCATCATCCAAAATCGATGACATCGAGCTTGAAATCAACAAGGCAAAACTGGCCCAGGAATACGGTGCAGATGCTCTGATGGACCTCTCAACAGGATCCGATTTGAAGCTATTCCGGAAAAAGATCATGGATGCCGTGGACATATGCATCGGAACAGTGCCTATCTATGAAGCGGGAGTCGTCACTCTTGGCAAAGGCAAGGAAATCATCGACATGGACCCTGACGACATCTTCAAATCCATTGAAAACCAGGCAAAGGAGGGAGTGGACTTCATGACACTCCACTGCGGAATTACAAAAGACCTTGTTCAAAAACTGAAAGCCGCAAACAGAATGATGGGAATTGTAAGCCGTGGAGGAACATTCATGGCCTCCTGGATTAACCACAACGATAAGGAAAACCCACTATATGAAAATTACGATTATCTTTTAGAGTTATCTTACGAATACGACATTACACTATCACTGGGAGACGGCCTGAGACCTGGCTGTCTTGCTGATGCAAGCGATATCCCTCAAATTCAAGAGCTTGTCAATCTCGGAGGACTGGTAAAAAGGGCACAGGACGCCAATGTCCAGGTAATGGTTGAAGGCCCGGGCCATATGCCTCTTAATCAAATCAAGGCAAACATGGAAATCCAAAAGACAATATGTCACGGAGCTCCGTTCTATGTATTGGGTCCTCTCGTAACAGACATAGCTCCCGGCTATGACCACATTACCGGAGCCATCGGAGGAGCGATTGCAGCAACAGCAGGGGCCAGTTTCCTGTGTTACGTGACACCGGCAGAACACCTCTCACTTCCAAGCCTTGAAGACGTCAAGGAAGGAGTCATCGCATCAAAGATTGCCGCTGAAGCAGCAGACGTTGCAAAAGGCCTTGACTCAGCATGGACACGTGAGCGTGCGATGGCAAAGGCCAGAAGAGAATTTAACTGGGATGCGCAATTCGAACTGGCGCTTGACAAGTCAAAACCTAGAAAATACCGTGACAAATGCGAACTGGACGATGATGAGATGTGCGCAATGTGCGGAGAATACTGCGCAGTAAAAATAGCAAAAGGTGATTTCTGATGAAATACCAGGAACTTGTGGACGTCTACTCCGCCCTTGAAGCCACCACAAAAAGACTTGAGAAAACTGAAATCATTTCAGAATTTCTAAAGAAACTTGACTCCGACACCATTGAAAAGGTCGGACTGTTGATTCTTGGAGTTGTGTTCCCTGCATGGAGCTCAGAGGAAATAGGCATCGGCGGAAAGCTGGTTGAAAGGGCAGTTGCAGAAGCAGTCGGAACAACACAGGCTGCCGTTGAGGATGCCGTTCGTGATGAAGGAGACATCGGTCTTGCATGCATCAAATTATATGCCAAAAAGTCCCAGATGACATTTTTCTCCCAGCCCCTGACAATCGATTTTGTATTCAACAGCCTTCGAAAGCTCTCCCAGATTTCCGGCTCACGCTCAACAAACCGCAAAATCGCAATTATCTTAGAATTACTTTCACAGGCAAGCGCTACAGAAGCCAAATATCTGACACGTACCATAACCGAAGAGTTGAGAATAGGCGTCGGTGACGGAGTCGTGCGTGATGCAATAGCTCAGGCTTTCGACATTGACAAGAAGGTTGTCGAAAGGGCACAGATGCTTACAAATGACTTTTCAGTCGTTGCCAGAACCGCAAAGGATGAAGGAGCAGCAGGCCTTGAAAAGCTTAACCTGACACCGGGAACCCCTGTAAAGCCAATGCTTGCCCAGCTTGCACCCCCTCTTGAGGAAATCATTCCGGAAATGGGCTGTGCAATATGTGAGACAAAATATGACGGCATCAGATTACAGGTCCACAGAAACGGCGATGAAATCAGGATATTCACCAGAAGGCTTGAAAACATCACACATGCCCTGCCTGAAATCGTTGAACTCTTTGACGAATACCTTCCTCATGAGGACTACATTGTGGAAGGGGAAGTCATAGCCACTAGGAACGGAAAGCCTCTCCCATTCCAGAACATCCTCCACAGGGTGAGAAGAAAACACAACGTTGAGGAAGCGATGGAAAACGTGCCTTTGAAACTGTACCTCTTTGACGTGCTGTACTATAAGGTTCCGATGATTGACGAACCTCTGTCCAAAAGGCGTGAGATTCTTGAAGAGATTGTGGATGCGTCCGTTGATGAAATGAACCTCAGTACAATGAAGGTCGGAACTCCAGACAACATCGATGAACTTCAGGAACTCTTTGAAACATCAATCGAAGGCGGCCATGAGGGAATAATGATCAAAGACTGCAAGGAACCATACATTCCAGGCCTAAGAGGCAAAAAGATGCTTAAATACAAAGCCGAACCTGAAACCCTGGACATGGTAATCGTCGGCGGAACATACGGCATCGGAAAAAGAGGAGATTTCGTGGGATCATATCTTGTGGCACTGAGGGATGAAAACAATGAATTCAAGACAGTTGCATATGCCGCAACAGGCCTTGACGATGCCACACTGGAATATCTGACCGGCAAGATGAAGGAGCTTGAAATCTCAACAAAAGGCCGTGAGATAAAAGTTGAGCCTAAAATCGTTCTTGAAATTGCATTTTCAGAAATAGTAGAATCTCCCGAATACGAAACAGGATATTCTTTAAGGTTCCCTGTTGTCAAAAACATAAGAAAGGACAAAAGCCCGATGGATGCCGATACAGTTGAAAGGCTGATTTCAATGTACAATACCGGAAATTAATTTTCAGGCAATTTTCTCACAAAAAGAATAGCAGTCCGTGTAACCGGATAGACCAGTATCTCATAGATTGTTTTGACAATCGCCTGAGTTGCAATCATTATGACCAGTGACTCAAGAGGCATTGTTCCGAAAAATCCCAATGTGATGAAAATCAGTGCATCAAGGCTTTCACCAAAAAATGTTGAAGAAACGCATCTCACAAATAGCTTTTCTTCATCCCACTCCTTAAGCATCACCATCAGTTTTGCATTTACGAATGAACCTATGAAATATGCTACGAATCCTGCTATAAGAAGTCTTAAAGTGGCTCCCAAAACGACACTGTATGCATGAGAATTTTCAAAAAATGACGGAGCCGGAAGTGCCATTGCGATATTGTAGCAAACAATTGCAAAGACATTGATGATGAAACCTAAAATAATTACTTTTTTTACCTTTTCATATCCATAGATTTCAGTCAAAACATCATTTAGAATATAGATGAGCGGGAAAACTATGATGGAACACGGAAGAATAAGTGAAAAGCAATCGAAGGTTTTCCCAGCAATGATGTTTGATATAATCAGACATGCAGTATATGTGCCTGTCAGCATTGCAAACATTTCCATCTTTGTTAGATTTTCAAACATGATAATACTATATCGACAAACATAAATAAATTTTACAAGATGAAATCCTATCGAGTATATTTAACATTGACGACAAGTAAAGCGTATGGAAATTACAGATGACAAATTACTTAAAATAGCACTGATAACATGCCTTGTCGGAATAATCGGACTTATAATCCTTACACCGACAATCGAAGTGAAGAAAGTTGAAATAAAAGACATCACACGAGCGATGATTGACGAGGAGGTTAGCGTCGACTGCGTGGTAACCGACGTTGCAAGGTCCTCTTCCGGAAGCAGCTATTTTTTAACAATCAATGACGGGACAGGCCAGATACAGCTTATAATTTTTGAAAATCAGGTTGCGGAAATTCAATCGAACAATTTTGATATTGAAGACTTCAAAGACCGTAAAGTGGAAGTTACCGGCAAAATCACCGAGTACAAATCCGATTTGGAGATGATTTTATCAAGCGGAGACAGGCTGAAAATAAGAAATTAACAAATAGTTATTTATTGATTGAACACCAAAAATAAACATGATTAAACTTATAGGAAATTAAAATATGTCTGATAAAAAAAGATTATTCGGAACTTTCGGAGTCAGAAGAACTGCAAATGACGTTTTGACTCCCGAGTTTGCATCAAGGCTTGCAGCCTGTTACGGTACCCAAATCCAAGGAACCGTAGCGGTTGGAGGAGATACAAGAACATCAACGTTAATGTTAAAGGAAGCCGTTAAGGCTGGACTTTTATCAAGCGGATGTGACGTGGTCGATTTAGGAATACTTCCTACGCCTGGCGTTCAGTATGCAGTCCGCAAATACTATGACGGAGGAGTGATGATTACCGCTTCACACAACCCTCCAAAATATAACGGGCTTAAATTCCTGGATGAATTCGGTATTGGAATACCTGATGAAATGGACATAGCAATCGAAAAGCTGTACTTTGATGAGGAACCTAAAAGGGCACACTGGTCTGAAATAGGCCAAATCTATCACAATGACAAAATCATCGACGAATATGTCGACGAGGCAATATCCAAAGTGGATGCTGACGCCATTCGTGAAGCCAAACTGAAAGTTGTCGTTGACTGCGGAAGCGGAGCGGGATGCTACACCGCACCATACCTGATTAGAAAGCTCGGATGTGAAGTGACTACACTGAACTCACAGGCTGATGGATTTTTCCCTGGCCGTGACCCTGAACCGATCGAGGAAAACCTTCAGGAACTCATCAGCGTCGTCAAAGAATTGAATGCAGACATCGGTCTTGCACACGATGGAGATGCTGACAGGACAATCTGTATTGATGAGAAAGGAAACTTCGTTTTAGGAGACAAAACATTCACACTCGTTGAAAAGCAAATGCTTAAGGAAAACAATGGAGGAACAATTGTCACTACCGTTGCAACATCCCAGGCAATCTATGACGTTGCAGAAGAATACAACGGCAAAGTAATAGCTACTGCCGTTGGAGACCTGCTTGTTGCACGTAAACTCAAGGACGAAGACGGACTCTTCGGTGGAGAAGAAAACGGAGGACTCATTTTCCCTGACTTCGTATACGGAAGGGATGCTGTGATGACCGTTGCCAAAATCCTTGAAATAATCGCAAAGGAGAAAAAACCTTTATCAGAACTTGTATCAGAGCTTCCTGTTTACTATGCAAGCAAAATGAAAATCGAATGCCCTGACGATGAGAAGGAATTCGTCATGGACAGCATTGCTGAAGAAATCAAAACCACCACTGATTTTGAGCTTGATTTAACAGACGGAGTTAAAATCCTAAAAGAAGACGGATGGGTGATTGTCAGACCATCCGGAACCGAACCGATCTTCAGATGCTTTGCAGAGTCAGACTCACAGGAAAAAGCTGACGAAATGACAGACTGGGGAATAAGTTTAATTGAAAAATACAAAAAATAGAAAAACACCACAATTTTTGTTTTAATTATATCGCTTCCAGATATAATTAAAATAAACATCACCCTAAAAAACTTAATTAAAATAATAGCTACTTTTAAAATAAATGACTTCAGTTCATAAACCTGCATTGCATTTCACTGACATATGCATGAAAAAATAGAAATTTCTAGAAGTATTCCAAACACTCTTCCTTAAGGAAAAATGCATCCTCATTGTCCGGATTTCTAAGCAATACCATGTTGAAACTGTCAACAGCCTCTTCAAACTTGCCCAATTCCATCAGAACAACACCCTTATTAAGTAAAAAATCGATATTGTGCTTTTCAAGTGCAATTGCTTTATTGAAACATTCCAAAGCTTCATCAAATTTGCCTAAATCAATATATGCATTGCCCATTCTGTTGATTGCACTTGCATCCATTTCAGAATCATCCAGACATACTTCAACGGCCTTGTCAAATGATTCAATGGCCTCTTCCAACCTTCCCATATCAGTCAGGAGGTTTCCCCTTGCATTCCACACTTCGGGATTTTCGCCGTCAATGACTATCAGCTTATCGTAAACCCTTAGGGCCTGGTCATATCTTCCAAGCATTTCCAGAATGAATCCTCTCCAATAAAGCACAATCGGACTACTTGGACGGTAGTTGTAAGCTATGGTACTTGACTTATATGCCTCTTCAATTCTTCCTGCATTGAGAAGAGCGATGGCCTTGTTGTTGAGAATATATTCATTGTCTGGCTCGAATTCCAATGCCCTGTCGTAGCAGTCTATGGCCTCGTCGAACTTGCCGAGCCTTGAAAGGTTGTCGCCCTGCTTGTTCAGCAGATATACATCATCAGGATCAAGTCTAAGGGCAGCGTCATAGCACATTGTGGACTTGTCGAACTTACCGCTGTCGAAAAGGATATCCGCCCTTTTTGTAATCATTGCCTTTTCATCAATCTTGTCGCCTTTCCAATCGTCAATGTCAAGCTTTTCAAAATAGATTATCTGGAATTCCTCTGAATCATCAATATGGCCCCCGTACATCTTCTTGAATTCCCTAAGCATGTCGTAGGCATCCTTGAAACCTTCGTTTCTTGCAAGCTCGTCATCATCCCTGATGTCTGAAAATGAGATGTTTTCAACGTCTGTAACCAGGGCCTCGAAGATTTTCATCTTTTCTTTGGAAACCAGGTTCCAATAGCAGTAGAGCCGGTCTCCCTTTTTAAGCGGAGTCTTCCATGCTTTACGTATTGTTCTTGTTTTCTTACCGGTAATCACATCAATATCATTACTTGAAAATGACAAAATAGGCATTTGACTCCTCCTTAAAATTTATTCTATAGTTCTTTCGCCGAATTCAGCTGACTTCACCTTTATCTGGCCTTCAAAATAAGGCATGATTTCACGGGCCAGCTTTTCGAGGTCATGGGGATTTGGAACCGCAACCTTCTCAAGGGCAGGGTCGAGGACATTCTTGTTTCTGAACTGCTGGATTGTGTAAATGTCCGCTTTGAGGTCATCTGCAAGATTAATGATGTCCTTTTTGGTGTGGAGTGTAGGAACGTAGGTTGTTCTTGCCTCCAGATGGACATTTTCGTCTGCATGAATCATTTCCATTGATTTTTTAACCTGGAAACCGACATTTGAACCTGTAATCTTTCTGTATTTTGAAAATACTGTTTTGACGTCAAGTGAAACAAAGTCGAGAAGCTTCAAATCCAACAGCTTTTGAATTCTGTCGGGATAGATTCCGCTGGTGTCGAGTTTGGTTTTAAGCCCTATTTGCCTGACGTATGTGAATATTTCAATCAGCGCGTCAAGCTGCATCAGAGGTTCGCCGCCTGAAATCACAACAGCATCGAGAAAATCGGCTGAAGAGTCTATTTCCTGCTTTATCTCTTCAAATGATTTGACGGTTGCGTCATCCAAAAGCTCCACATTATGGCAATATCTGCATGTCAGAGGGCATCCTGACATGAAGATGACCAGTGACATGTTTCCATGAAACTCAACAGAGGATATTACAGATCCACCAACATACATCAGCCTAAAACCTCATTTATTATTTCAATGAATTTCTTGTCCTCTTCAAGGGTGCAGATGCTTATCCTAATCCAGTATTCATCAAGTCCCTTGAATGAAGTGCAGTCCCTGACGATGATTCCTCTTTTCATAAGTTCCAATGCCAATTCGGAAGCAGTGAATCCTGTGTCCTTAATGCCAATAAGCATGAAATTGGATTTGGACGGGAACACGTTAAGGGAATCTATTTTTGAAAGCTCATCATATAAGTATTGTCTTGATTCTATTCCCTTTTCGATTGAATCCTTGATATATTCCTTGTCCCTGAAAGTATTGAGCGCCGCAACAAAGGACAGTCTGGTAAGTGAGAATACCGGCTTTATCCTGTGCATGTATTCGATAATCTGCTCGCATGCAAGTCCGTAACCGATTCTCATTCCTGCAAGTCCCAATACCTTGGACATTGTGCGGATGATGAATATGTTGTCGAATTCGTTGATTAAGTCCTTGTTTGTGACTTCTGAATATTCGAAGTAAGCCTCATCGATGACAATGAGCGTTTCGGGATTTCTTGATGCGATGTCTTTGAGGACATCCTTTTCAATGAGTGTTCCTGTAGGATTGTTCGGAGTGCACAAAAATATCATCTTTGTCCTGTCTGTGATTGCATCGAAGATGGAATCGACGTCCAGTTCGTTTTTGTCGAGGTTCCATTTCGCATAGACAGGATGTGCCCCGTACTGCTGGAGCAGGTATTCATAGTACATGTAGGACGGCAGAGGCACTATGAACTCGTCGCCTTCATCTATGAATGTCTTTGCCAGAACGTCAATGATTTCGTCTGCACCGTCTCCGCCGATGATTACCTGATTGTCATTAACGCCTGAGTATTCGGCTATTTCTGCTACAAGCTCTTTCAACTGGGATTCAGGATACCTGTTTATTGAGCTGATTTCATCCCTGATGGCCTGCATTGCCTTTGGAGAAGGACCCCATGGATTTTCATTGGATCCCAATTTTATTATCTCATCCTTGTTCAGTCCGAATTCCTCAGCAATCTCTCCCTGAGACCTGCCCGGAACATATGAATCCATTTCATCTACTATCTTTCTTGCCTTCATCATCAATCTTCCGCATATTGTTTAGAAAGTTTAACGTAATTGTCCGCATTTTCCTGAATGTGAGCAATCTGTTCGTCTGAGAGTTGCCTGACCGCTTTTCCCGGAACGCCTAAAATCAGGCTTCCTTCTGGAAATTCCTTTCCTTCACTTACTACAGCTCCCGCACCGACTATTGAGTTTTTGGATATGTGTGCGCCATTCAGTACTGTTGCGTTCATTCCTATCAAAACGTTGTCGTCCAGTGTGCAACCGTGAACGACTGCGCCGTGGCCAACAGAAACGTTTTCGCCTATCACTACTGGAAAACCTTTTGTGCAGTGAACAACACAGTTGTCCTGAACATTGGAATTGTTTCCGATTGTTATGGAGTCGGTATCTCCCCTCAATACGGCACCGTGCCATATGGAGACGTCCTCTCCGAGTTCAACATTTCCGATTACCTGTGCGCCTGGGCATATTACAATAGAGTCTTTTTTATTTTCCATAATATCGCCGATTTTTATTCTTTTTTCTTATTCTTGTCTTGTATTATATGATTCTGTTTTACCAATACGCGTGTATCGGAGGGGACATCATCATACAGTAAAACCCCAGAACCTATTGTTGAGTTGTGTCCGACCTTTACGCCAGGTGAAAAGCTTGAGTTGATTCCTGTCTTGACGGAATCTCCGATGATTGAACCCAGCTTTCTTCTTCCGCTGTCTATCATCTGGTTTTTGATTTTTGTCTTGACCGGACGGTTGTCGAAACGCAGGTTTGCGATGTTTGTTCCGGCGGCAATGTTGCAGTTGGACCCGATTACTGAGTCTCCGACATAACTAAGATGGCTGACGTTGGTGTTTTCCATGACGATTGAGTTTTTGATTTCAACCGCATTTCCGACATGTACATGGTCACCGAAGTAGGAATTGCCCCTGATATAGGAGTTAGGACCTATGTCACAGTTCTTTCCTATGTAAACGTTTCCTTCAATGTAAACTCCTGAACGGATTATGCTTCCCTCATCCAAAAATATTTCACCATGTATGTGAACGCCGTCCTCGATTACCCCCTTGATTTCTGTTTCAAGTTGGCTTATGAGCTCTTCATTGACTTCAATGAGCTCCCATGGGCGGCCGACATCAATCCAATCCTTGTTGGTTTTATGGCCGATTACTGTCTTGCCGTCAGCTATCTGCATTGACACCGAATCTGTAATCTCATATTCTCCACGTTCGGAAAGTTCAGTGTTTTCTATCTTATCGAAGATGTCCTTGTTGAATATGTATATTCCAGCATTGACCAGATTGCTTGGTGCCTCTTCCTTTTTAGGCTTTTCGACAATCTTTTTGATGTTTCCGTCTTCGATTTCGACTACACCGAATGCAGACGGATCCTCCACTTCCGTGAGAACCATCAGTGTGTCCGGCTTCATGTAGTTGTATTTCTTTATGATTTCATTGATGATTTCATCATCCAGAATGATGTCTCCGTTCAAAACTATAAGACTGTCTTCAATGAAGTCCTTTCCATAGGAAATCGCATTTGCGGTTCCTAAAAAATCATCCTGAGTCTTGTATGAAATGTTCACACCGAACTCGCTTCCATCACCGAAATAATCACGAACCATCTCTTCCTTATAACGTACAATCAACAAAATATCTTTGATTCCGTTGGCTCTCAATGATTCAATGTTATATTGAATGATAGGTTTTCCAGCGACTGGCAACATGGTTTTAGGCTTTGTTAGTGTTAACGGCCTCATTCTGGAACCTTCACCAGCACTTAAAATAATTGCTTTCACTTTGACTATCCCCTTAAATCTAATCTAATAATATTATATGTGTAACTCATAACTTATAAATTAACTTTACCTATCAAATAAGTAATTATAAATAATATTAAGAATATAGTGAAAACATAATTAGCTGTTACTTTGTAACAGTGAAACTTAAAAGGAGATTATTAAAATGACTGTCTATGTATGTTTACACTGCGAATACAGATTTGATACAGAAAAAGGCGACCCTGCTTACAACATTCCTGCTGGAGCAACTCCTGCAGACATGCCAGACGACTGGGTTTGCCCAGAATGTGCTGCTCTTGGAGTAGACGCATTTATTGCAGAAGAAGAATAATTCTTCTTCTCAAAAATTTTTTTTAATTTGAAAATATCTTTTACTCTTTTTGGCTTTTTATCAAAAATTTACTTAATGTTTATATAACTTAATGATTAAATAAATAGATAAGATTAAGTTAAATTCGTTATACTTTTACACTGAAATTAATTATTACAACTTGATTTTAAATTCAAATTAAGGAATTAAAAAATGAAGAGATCAAAAAAACTAATTATAGGAATACTTCTCGTGATTTTAATCGGGCAGATAGTGTTCATAGCAGGCACATTGTTCATGACTCCCGATTTAACAGCAGAAAGTAAAAATATTTTAGTATTGGCTTCAGGTAAAGACGAACAGCCTAACGGAAGTGTCGACATGGCATATATGGTTCATCTCGAAAACGGATCACTTGCCAACTGGACACCAGTGTATCCGGGAGGTATGACTCACCCTTCACAGCCTGCACCTGGCGGTCTGAGCGGACGCATGTACCTTCACGACTGTCTGTGGGACGACCCTAACCAGGGTATGGACTATGCAAAAGAGATTGTAGAGGCAAATACCGGTATGCATGCCGATGCGGTGGTTATCGTTTACGACGAAGCAATCGAAAATGTAATTGATGCTGCAAGACCACTTTACGTGGACGGAGAAGTGACAAACCTTAGTGCCGTTGACGTGATTCGTTCGAATGACGCATATAACGGTTATGCAGGTAGTGAAAATGTTCCTGGAACCATGTCCAGAGGAGATGCTGTAATGGTATTGGCCAAAGCCATTGCCAATGCAACAAAAAATCCTGAAAAGAAAAGCGCAATGGTTCAAAAGGCCCTTGAGGAATATTCACATGGAAACATTCTCATGAAACCTGAAGGTTCATTTACAAAATTGCTTGCTACAAAAGGATTTGAAAGAATAGCAGGATAATCTTTAAAGAATTAATTTTCTTTAAAGAACTTTTTTTTATTTTAACTTTAAAAACAGATAATTTAATCGACTGATTTTGAAAAAAAAGAAAAAAGGAATGATATAATTAGAAATTATAAGATTCCATTATTGCACCGGTAATGTCGCGCAGTTCTGCGGTGGCATCTTCCAGGTGGAAAATTGCCAGTTTGAAACCGGTTTCGTCATTGTATATTCCTTGCAGGAACTCGTTTCCAGCAACAATGCTGTCTGCAAACTCGTAGGTTTCTTCAAATACTGCCTTTCCGTAGTATCTTAAGAAGTCAGTTCCGACAACGGCTGAAATTTCAACGTTAGGGTTTGCGGTCAGTTGCTTGCATACTTCTTTTTGATTTCCGATGCCGAAGTAGATTTTGCCATCCTTTAAAAGGTGGAAACCTAAAGGTCTGACTTTCGGTTTGTCGCCGTCCACGGTCGCCAAGTAAAACACTTCTGCATCGTTTATGAAATCATCTATCTTTTGTGGTCCTTCTACCATTATATCACCTATAAATTATCATTAATGATCTTTACGCATTTGTCTTTTATTTCTTCTGCACGGTCTGCATCTCTTGATTCAAGGGTTATTCTTATGTAGTCCTCTGTTCCGGATGGCCTTACAAGCACCCAGCTGTCATCTGCAAGTGTAAGCCTTACGCCATCGATTGAATTGACATCAACGATATCGTCAAATGCACCCTTGAGTAGTTCCTCCATGTTTTCCATCACCTTGATTTTAGCCTCTTTTGAGCAGGTGATCTTTTCACGGATATTCGGATATGAAGGGATTTGCGCAAGCAAATCAGAAAGTTTTCCTTCTTTTGAGACTATTTCAGCCATCCTCAAACCTGAAAGGATTCCGTCCGGACACATGCAGAAGTCCGGATGCAGCCATGTTCCTGATGGCTCACCGCCGAATGCCGCATTCTTTTCAATTATCACTTCGGCCACATTGACGTCACCTACAGGAGTTCTCAGCACTTCCCCTTTTACGGATTCGTCCATGCACAGTCCTGCATCGACGGTTGTTACAATGTCTCCGTCGAAGTGTTTTGAGATGAGTGCAAGAAGTGAGTCGAACGGTGAGATGTTGCCCTCTTCATCAACTGTTATCATCCTGTCTGCGTCACCGTCGTGTGCAATTCCAAGGTCTGCTCCGATTGCCACAACAGTCTTCATCAGATTTCCAAGGTTTTCAGCATTAGGCTCAGGGTTTCTTCCTGGGAAAAATCCGTCAGGCTGTGAGTTCAGGGTTGTCACTTCGCATCCTGTCTTTCTGAATACTAAAGGTGATATTTCGCTTCCGGCACCTGATGCGCAGTCGATGACCACTTTCAATCCATCTTTGATGTCTACCATATCCACCAAGTCGTCAACGTATCTTCCTTTTATCTCTTCATTGACGCTTAGGGAACCTACCTTGTCCCAGCTTACTGAAATGTAATCCTTATTTGCATAGATTTCCTCGATTTTCGCTTCCTGAGCGGATGTGTATGCCATACCGTTCTTGTTCCACAGCTTGATTCCGTTGTAGGGGGAAGGGTTGTGTGATGCTGTAAGCATGATTCCCGCATCTGCATCGAGCTTTTCGGTAGCATAACCCACCAATGGAGTTGGAACCATTCCTATTTTGACCACGTCAACGCCGCTTTCAAGAAGCCCTGCGCATATTGCCTGGTCAAGCATCCTGTTGGTGGTTCTTGTATCATAACCTATCACGACTGTTCCTTCGTTTCCAAGATAGTATGCAAGGGATTTACCGACATTCAATGCAAGTTCACATGTCACTTCAGAGCCTATGAGCCCCCTGATTCCGGATGTTCCAAAGAGTTTTTTTGCTGCCATGCCCTCACCTACGCTCCGAACTTGTGGGCGTAATTCATCAAGTCCATCATGATGTTCATTACATCTGACCCTCTGATTCTGTTTAATCCGCCTTTTGCGCATGCCCTTTCGGAGAATTCCTTGACGTCGTCAACCCTTACTTCAGGACCCCTGATTATTACAGGCACCGGGTCTCCTGAGTGGTTTTTGACTGAAATTGGGGTTGAATGGTCGGCTGTGAGATAAATGTAAACATCTTCAAGTTTGATGAGTTCACTCATGACGACTTCATCGACCTTTTCTATGAATTCCTTTTTCTCCTTGATTTGGCCGTCATGGCCTGCCTCATCGGCACCGTCAATGTTGATTAAAAAGAAGTCGTGCTCTGAGTTTTTCACCTGGTCGATTATTGTGTCACGGATGTTGTCCAGGTTTGTGTCGATTCCGCCGGTCACGTCTTCCATTTCAATGATGTCCATTCCTGCAAACCTTCCGATTCCCATGATGAGGCCGGTTTCTGCAATGCATGCGGAGTTTACTTCATACTTGTCGTTTAGAGGCTCGACGCTAGGGACTTCGCCTGCTCCACGTGGAATCACGATGTTTGCCGGAGGCTCGCCTGCTTCGATTCTTTTGACATTGACAGGATGGTCCTTGCTCATTTCATAGGTTTTGACGACCAGCTTGTTTAGGATGTCTGCTGTTTTTGCGGCTTCCGGGGTGTCATCAAGAGGTTTTACCTCTTTAGGCTTGTTTCCTTCAACCTTAGGGTCTGCGTCGCTGACCTTTCCTGAAAGGCCTTCGCCCCTTAAAACCAAAACTGCCCTGTGGCCTGTGGATTCCTTGAATATGATTTTAACGTCAGGATAGTCTTCAAGAACCATAGTGTTTAAAACATCGACTATGTCTTTGGTTCCTTCCTTGATTCTTCCGGCACGCCTGTCTGTGACGACTAAATCGTCATCGACTGTTGAGAAGTTGCATCTGAATGCAATGTCGCCAGGCAGGACTTCAACACCGACACCATTGGCTTCGAATGGACCTCTTCCAGTGTAGACTTCATATGGGTCGTAACCTAAAATTGACAGGTGTGCTGTGTCACTTCCAGGGATGATTCCAGGAGCTATTGAGTCCATGATTCCTGTAATTCCTTCTTCGGCCATCTTGTCCATATTTGGAGTGTGGGCGGCTTCGAGAGGAGTTTTATTTCCTAATTCTTTAATTGGACGGTCACCCATCCCGTCCATGATTAAAATAAGACCTTTCATAAATATCACCTTAATAAAATATACTAAAATAATCTTTATTTTTAATAGTTAAAATAATTATTTAAAATGAGTTCATGAAAAAATTAAAAAATAATTAATTGAAATTAATCAATTAACTTTAAAAACAGAAATTATAATTTATTAATTTCTTCAATGCTTAAACCTGTGAAAGCTGATAATTCATTAATATCAGCTGATTTTTAAATGAAGATTCTGATTTTAATCAACCGAAAAAAGAGTTACATCAATATGATTCCAACAAGAGCGCCGACGACAGTTGCAATCAGATTAACATGTTCATTATTGATGATATGCCTGTTTTCAAGAACGGCACCTAATATGCTGTCTGCAAAACAACCTATTGTTCCGGAAATTATTGAAACGGCAATTGCTGTCAATGAGTCAGGCATGATGCCCAATAGATATGATGCAATACCGATGATTGCAGCGCCTACAATTCCTATTGCAGTTCCAAGAACTGAAACCGCACCGTTGGTACCCGGATCCACCTTTTGGAATGTGGTAATCAAGCGAGGATGCTGGTCAAGCACTCCGATTTCAGAGGCCAAAGTGTCTGCTGTTGCAGTGGCGATTGCCCCTATGAAACCTCCGACAAACGGCAGATAATATCCTCCGAATGCCGCCATGAAACATGCAACCACACCATTGGAGATTACGTTTTTGGAAGTACGCCTTCCCTCGAATTCACCAAGGGACATCTTGTATTTTCTTGAGTATTTAGTGGCGAGCAGGGACATTACTAAAAACAGCACAATGAGAAGAAGCCAGTTGGCTCCCGCCGAGAATATGATTACAATGCCCATTATAATCATGACTGCGGAACCGAAGAGGTCCAGGGATTTCCTGTAGTATGTAATGAAACCCAAAATAAACAGAAGGATTACATATACCCAATTAATCATTATCGCTTCAACCATAATTATCAACTAGATTTTTGTTCGAAATTATATAAATAGATTTACATGTTATTTTTTGGCGAAAATCATATTTCATCTGATTTTTAAAAAATGATACTTCGATTTATACCTTATTGCACTTCAAAAATATAAGTATCGATTAAATGAAATGATGATTCTTATGACTTCAAATATAAAACTGAACAAAAAAATTCTTGCTTTGCTTAAATTGTGGTTGCTCCAAGCTTCGATTTGCTGCATGCGACAATAAGGGCGACGAGAAAGGCGGATTTTTAACATTCACATTAACAGATGCAAACGGCAGCACAATATCAAACAAAAGCGTGCAGATGGCATTTGACTGTGCAATTTACAACGCAACCACAAATGACAAAGGCATCGGAAGTCTGCAGGTCAATCTGGCAACAGCCAATGTATACACATGTGCAATTTCATTTAAAGGCGATGAAAGCTATCTTGCTTCATCTTTGGCAGTGACAAAGCTAACAGTCAGCAAGAAGAAAACAATAATAACCTCTTCTGCAAAGACATTTAAAGTGAAAGCAAAAACAAAATCATTCAGCGTAACTTTAAAGACTGTTAAAAATGCATTTGACGGTAAAACCTACCTCTACAAAGGCAAAAAATTGACATTGACCGTCAACGGCAAAACATATACTGCAAAAACAGATGCGAAAGGCATTGCCAAATTCAGCCTTAAGATAACCAAAAAAGGCAAATACACTGCCAAGATTAAATTTGCCGGTGACTCAACATATAAAGCTTCAAGCAAATCCGTGAAAATAACAGTCAAATAATTTTTGGGAATTCATTTCCCACATTTTTCTTTTTTTGTTGAAACATGACCCCAATGTTTTGGCCATGACCTCTCTTTTTTCATGCCGCAAGAGGCTTCGATTTTTCCACCATTTTAATTGAAATAACGAGCAAGTATATTGAAAGTTTTAGATTTATTATGTAAAATATCAGTCGTTAATGTGATTAAAATAAGTGTTGCATAATAAAAAATTAAAGAAGAAGTTGGTAATATATATCAACTGATACAAATTTACCAATTTTTAAAAAAATAATGAAAAATCAGGAAGAATCATTTCCTGAATCTTCTCAATTGCGCTGTGCCGACAGCCAATATGATCAGCAGCAATACCCATATCGGATTACCTGTTTCATAGCTTGATAATGCAATGCCTTCAGCCTTGTTTGAACCGTGACCTTCTCCGTGATTATTATTGTTATTGTCATCCACAACAATGTCGGTTATGGTTTCGTTGGCATCGTATTTGTCATCACCTGAGTAGTAAACATCAACTTTATGTTCACCTTTATTCAATCCCGGCACTTTGAATATTGCCTTACCGTTTATGACCTTTGAAGTGTATTTCTTGCCATCCACAGTAATTGTTACTGTTCCTGTTGCATCTTCAGGAAGATTTACTGTTACGGTTCCGTCGTCACCTATCTCAATGTAGTCCCCGTCAGCGGAAATCGGTGCCTTGGACTTTGTGACTACAAAGCGTGTTGTAGTTTCGCTTGGCAGGTATTTGTCGTCACCGTGATATGTTACAATGGCAGTATATTCGCCGGCAGGAAGGTTTGAAACCGGTATTGTTACTCTTCCATTCCTTATTTCTCCTGAATAGTCAATGCCGTCAATTGTTACTGTCACACGTCCTGTTGCATCATCAGGAACGGAAATCTTGATGTTTTCATCTTTTCCGACTTTGATGTCTTTTGAAGATGCATCGACTTTTGAAGTGATTTTCTTAACTTCAAACTGGCCGGTGGTGAAGTTTGCATCATACCTGTCATCTCCCCAGTATGTCACTGCAATTGTCTTGTTGCCCACAGCCAAACCGTCAACCTCGAATGTTGCGGTTCCGTTTTTGATTGTGGCATTGTACTGTCTTGCATTGATTTCAATGAATATTATGCCTGTTGCGTCTTCAGGAACTGTTACAACAATGTATTCTGTGTCTCCAACATAGATGTCATGTCCTGTGACGCTGATTTCAGTAACCAATTTAGGGATTGCGACACTTGACTCTATTGTTTTTGATGCATGGTCGTTGTCACCTGAGTAAACCACTTCAATGTCATGGACTCCGCCGGATACGTTATTCAGGTTGACTGTAGCAACGCCGTCAATTACTTCAGCAGTGTATGTCTGGTTTCCGACTCTAACAGTCACATTACCTGTCGCATTGTCTGAAACATATACTTTAACAGTGCGGTTTCCCTGATCTGCAACACTCATTTCAGTGTCTTTTTGACTTACAATGAATGTTGTTGTATTGGTTGATTTCAGGTATTTGTAGTTTCCGTTGTATGTTACTGTCACTGTGTATGTGCCTTTTGGCAGTCCTGAAATTACAAGTATTCCCTGACCGTCGCTGACAGCCACTGAGAATTTGCCGTCCTCATAGATCGGTGCGCCTAGGATTTCATCCAAGTCAAATGTGAACTCTTCACCATCAATGATGACAGTGAGATTGCCTGTTGCGTCTTTTGGAACTTCAAACATGATTACTTCGTTCTGGCCTACCAATATGTTTTTGGCTGTTGGAATCACATATGATGGAACCTTGTTCACGTCAAATACTGTGTAGTTGCTGCTTGGGAGGTATTTGTCATCACCAATGTATGTTACGTTTACAGGATAGATTCCATTCGGCATGCGAGGTATTTGTATGGTTCCTGTACCGTTTGTTACGTTTACGTAGTATCCAACGCCGTCAATGTCAATAAGCACCTGTCCGGTTGCATCGTAAGGAACTGTTACTGTTATTGTCACGTTTTCACCGACGTTGATGTCAGTTACTGTAGCGCTTACGTGTGATTTGACTTTGGATACGGTGACTGTAGCTGTTGTGTGTGCGCCTTGGTAGTTTTCATCACCTGTGTATTCGACAGCTATTGTCTTGGTTCCTTCAGTCAGGTTATTGACTCTGACAGTGGCAGTTCCGTTAATCACTTCTGCAGTGTATTTTACGCCGTCAACTTCGATTGTCACATTTCCTGTTGCGTCTTCAGGAGCTTTAACTGTGATTACTGTATCTTCACCGACACCGCCAGGAACTGTTATGATTTCGATTGGGGAATCATATTTAGGTCCGGTTACGGTAGCGTTTACGGATGAAGACGCATGAGTGTCGTCTCCGCTGTAGATTACCTCAACGCTGTTTTTGCCCGGAATCAGATTATCTGCAGTTATTGTAGCGGTTCCGTTTATGACCTCAGCAGTGTATGTGTCATTTCCGACTTTAACTGTTACGTTACCTGTAGCATTATCACCGACAACCACAACAACAGTGCCGTTGCCGTAGTCAACAACCTTCATGTCAGGAACAGCCTTGGCTTCCTTAACAGTCAAGTTGCCGATTGTGTAGTTGGCTGAGAAGTTACCGTCACCAGAATACTCAACAGCAAATGTCTTATCACCGGCAGTTAAATTGTCGATAGTGACAACAGCAACACCATCCTTAATCTCACCAGAATATGCCTTACCATCAACATAAACTGTGACATTGCCTGTAGCGCCTTCAGGAGCATTAACTGTAATGACAAGAGGTTCTCCTTCAGTTACTTCAGAGACATCGACTTTAATTGGTGAGTTATACTTAGGAGCAGTTATCTCAGCAGTAGCATTGGACGCCTCGTGAGTTGCATCACCAGAGTATATCACTTCAACTTCATGTGTGCCCGGAGTCACATTGCCATCAAGCTGAACAACAGCAGTACCGTTGACAACAGTAGCATTATACTCCTTATCACCCACTTTAACAGTGACATTACCAGTAGCATTATCACCTACAACCACAACAACAGTACCGTTGCCGTAATCAATGACCCTCATGTCAGGAACAACCTTAGCCTCATCAACCTTGAAGTTAGAGACAGTGTAGTTGGAAGCATAATTGTCATCACCGGAATATTCAACGACGAGTGACTTATCACCAGCAGTTAAATTGCTTATTGGTATTGTAGCAGTGCCGTTTACGATTTCAGCAGCGTATTTATGACCATCAATTGTTACAGTCACATTACCAGTGGCATTTTCAGGAACTTTAACGGTAACTGTAGCGGTTTCACCTTCAGTCACTTCAGTGACATTAATCTCGAAGGCAGTGTCATACTTAGGACCGGTTACAGTAGTGTTGATTGAAGAAGCGTCATGAGTACTATCGCCTGAGTAAATCACTTCAACATCGTTTTTACCAGGAGTTACATTGTCCAATGTTATTGTAGCAGTGCCGTTGATTACTTCAGCAGTGTAGGTATCGTTTCCGACTTTAACTGTGACATTACCAGTAGCATTATCACCGACAACCACAACAACAGTACCGTTACCTTGATCGATGACTTTAATGTCAGGAACTGCCTTAGCCTCTTTGACAGTGAAGTTGCCGATTGTGTAGTTAGCGGAGAAGTTACCGTCACCAGAATACTCAACAACAAATGTCTTATCACCAGCAGTTAAATTGTCAATAGTGACAACAGCAACACCATCCTTAATCTCACCAGGATATGCCTTACCATCAACATAGACAGTGACATTACCAGTAGCGTTTTCAGGAACCTCAACAGTGACAGCAAGAGGTTCACCTTCAGTTACTTCAGAGACATCGACTTTAATTGGTGAGTTATACTTAGGAGCAGTTATCTCAGCAGTAGCATTGGACGCCTCGTGAGTTGCATCACCAGAGTATATCACTTCAACTTCATGTGTGCCCGGAGTCACATTGCCATCAAGCTGAACAACAGCAGTACCGTTGACAACAGTAGCATTATACTCCTTATCACCCACTTTAACAGTGACATTACCAGTAGCATTATCACCTACAACCACAACAACAGTACCATTGCCATAATCGATGACCTTCATGTCAGGAACAACCTTAGCCTCCTTAACAGTCAAGTTACCAATTGTGTAGTTAGCGGAGAAGTTACCGTCACCAGAATACTCAACAGCAAATGTCTTATCACCAGCAGTTAAATTGTCGATAATGACAGTGGCCACACCATCCCTAATCTCACCAGGATATGCCTTACCATCAACATAGACAGTGACATTACCAGTAGC